>CAZSOR010000215.1:3801-8009 GCA_964608395.1 uncultured Pirellulales bacterium | reverse complement strand
ATAGCCCCAAGGGGATTCGAACCCCTGTTGCCGGGTTGAAAACCCGGTGTCCTAGGCCTACCTAGACGATGGGGCCAACCTGACTGGATTCCCATTTACTCCATGCTGATTGCTTCCTCCGGGCAGGCGTCAACACAGACCCCGCAATCGATGCAGGTTTCCTCATTGACTACCGCCTTTTCGTCAACCATCTTGATCGCCTCGCTTGGACACTCTGAGACACAAGTTTCGCAACCAGTGCATTTCTCTTTATCTACTTTAGCTGGCATCTACATTACCCTTTCAAAAGAAAACAAAACATATTGCTGTTGTTATAAAACCTCAGTCACTAATAAGACACGGAATGTTACAAAATTATTACGATATTACAACCTATTTTTCGAAGAAATTTTATAAGGCCTTTCCAGCTTCTACGCTGATCCCGCTTGATAGGTTCAAATCCGGTTTTTTAGCCCTTCAGTGGCCTTTTATAATTGCTTTTGACGCCCTGACATATCCCTGCTTAAGACAATTGCCATATCGCGAACCGTCTTGCTTGGGTCATTTTTTGCAGTCCAGTCCAGAACTTGACTGAATTGGCTGTCCGGAATTGTGGTCAGCAGATAAACAGCCATCAGGCGAACGGGCCATTTAGTATTATTCATATTCTCCGCCACTGCACTAATTAGCTCGTTATCCATCGGCAAAGAAAGCATATCAGCCATCGTATGGACCTTAACGACCCACTCATCATCGGCAGGATTAAGGAGCAGCCCGGATTTATGCGAGAACGCACTCCTCAATAAAGGCGTCATCCAATCGGCATACATAAACCTGTAAGGCGGCTGACGATTAGACATTGCATACTGTTCCTTCAAAAGCCCGGTAAAAAGCCATGCGGTCTTGATTTTTTGGTCAACGGGAGCTGTTGAGATCGAATTAAACTCGTTTCGAAGATATTTGCCGGTAAGTTCGATGCCCGGACGTTTTATGCTCATCCTGCTCGGCTGAATATAAACGAGTCTGTTGGCAACCTTACCATCATTTGTAACCACTGGATCGATGTAAAGAGTAAATTCTATATCGAGAGATGCCTGTGGATATGTAAGGAGCGTCTTTTTAAGTTCGCCGGTAATAAGTTGCAGGGGAACAAGAATACTTCGGCCGGGCTCGATGAGAAAGGTTCCCCGCACCTTGGTGAGCACTAAATTCGGTATATTTTTACTAAGATCGCCACTAATAACTGCGTCAACTCTGATATGACCTTTAAATAAGCTGTAATCACTGATTACAAGCGGCTCGGAAGAATGATTTGTTATTGCTGCAACGCCACTGAATTCGCTGCCGTATGGAAATACACTTCCCGGAATTTGAAGCTGTGCCGTGATCATCCGCTCCGGAGGCGTAAATACAGGAACGAGCGTTTGGCCGAACACATTTTGTAAAGCAGATAAAACAGTATTAGTTTCGGCCGGAAGCACGTATTGCTTGCCCTGTTGAGTTAGAATTTCCTTTGCACGCTCGGCAGCGAACGATCCGGGATCTTTGGCTATTGCCATATTAAGAGTCTTAACTGCCAGATCATTCTGTCCCTCCGTCATTTGAATCATAGCCTGTGTTAAATCAGCGATTTGAGTCTTCTCGAAATTATTAACAATGGGTTTTGCCCATTCAATCTGATTATTCATTGTAAGCGCATAAGCCAGAATAGCCGCTGTTACAGGTGAATTGGGCTCAGTTGCAAAAGCTTTGTTAGCCCAGCTCAACGCCTTATCCGGAACCGGCAGGGCAAAAGAATAAAACCAGGCCAATTGTTTATTATAGTCCTGCTGTGAATACTCGCCATCCGGACTATTTGAACCTTGCAGCAACAGTAGCCGCTGTGTTTTTTCCTCAATAGCCTGGAATATCAGGGTTGCCAGTTCAGTGTCACCCATTTTAATTGCCGCTTTGCCTGAAATAGACTCCAGGCGCAAGTCAAATCCGCCTTCCTGCCGGACACGCTTGGCAATTTCCAGGCATTGGGATTGATTTTGCCTCGAATTGTAGCTGCTGATGGCCCAGGGCAGATAGATTCGCCCCGGCAATGCTTCAGATGGGTATAGATAACCAAATAAGTCGGCACAATATTTATAAGCCGCCGCTGATGTCTCGTAAAGCTGCAAGTGTTCGGCTTGTTGTGCAAAAGCAATTGCAACATCAATTTCCGATGGATTCTCACGTATTGCCAATCTTAAACGCTCAAGATGTATCGCTGAGTTGATCCGTTTGGGCTTGATTTCAGCCAGCTTGGCGAAAGCTTTCCAGTTATATCTATTGTTCTTATAAGCCTGCATAAAGTAAAACTCGGCAGCTTCCAAATCCACCTTCTCAGCTTTCAATATACCAAGCTTAGTAGCCAGTTCGGAACTCAGGATTTTATTCTTACTGCCCAGAGTCCCCAACATCTGCTCAAGAAGCTTCTCCCTCGCTTCACGAGAGTTCATCCGTTCAAGCATATATTCAACCGCCTTTGTTGACACCTCAAGGTCGGCGAATTCATCCACATAGTCAATGAGCAAGCTATAGACCAGATTGGAATAATCCCACCCTGTTTCCCGGCAGGCAAATTCGATTAACAGGGCTCGCACGTCCCTGGCATCTCTATCGAGACTCATCGCAGCAGTTAAGAATGCCATCGCCTGTTCGACTTCGGCCCCTATGACGTCTTTTGAGTTAGCCAGTTCGTAAGCTATTTCATAAAATTTCTGGCTGATAGATGGTGAATACAACTGTTCCGGATTCGCCGCTGATTGATCAATATTTCGTACAGTTGATCCTTGAGCCCATAGTGATAAAGGACAAAAAAGAAGCACAGAAAGCACCAGTATAGGTGTTCTCTTAAGCATTTATTTCTCCCGTGAAAATGCAAAAGAAACAGTACTTTGCATCAGCATAGTTCGGCATCCCAGTCCTTATAGCCTTAGATATAATGGCAAAACAGTAATTTTATGTAACGAAATTGATATATCTCTTAAAGCCTTATATGTCAAGTTGCATTTGTATCAAAATGAGGTTTTTTGCCCCTTAATGCAAGCCTGCTCCGAGCCTCTGGCTGTTCAGCCTGCAATCGGCATCTACGGCTTCCTGCCGGAAAATAATGAAAGCATCTCGATATGGAGCAGCTTTGCAGCCAGCGTATAAACCGCCGCCGCCGTTGGCACAACGACTGCAAGCCTCAAAACATCAAAACCCGTGCCGTCGGGCAGCGCCCGGCACAGATACAAAAAGCATTGTCCGGCCATCCACATAAGAATTGTTGCCGTAAGTGTTTTGATCAGTGTAGTCAACATACCATCCAATATCGAAGAGCCGAACCTTCTGCAAAGCGCAAGAACAAGAATCGCAACCTGCAAATACGAACATAGCGCCGTCGAAAGCGCCAACCCGGCCGTCCCCATAAACCATATCAGTGTCAGGTTAAGAACAATATTTACACACACCGCTACCAGGGCGCTCCTGGCGGGCATTTTGGAATCCTGCATCGAATAGAAGGCCCTGGTGACAACCTGCTGGGCAAAGAAGCCGCATAATCCCAGCGAGTAAAACAAGAGCACCCCTGCCGTAAGCGTTGTGTCATCACTTGTGAACCGTCCTCGTTCGAAAATAACCGAAATCACCAGGTTGCGCACCAGCAATAATCCCGCGGTCGCAGGCAGCGCGACAAAAACAGCACCTCGGATGCCGCGTGAAATGGTCTTGACCAGGGCGTCGAAATCCTTTCTTCCCGCTTCGGCGCTCATCACGGGAAAAATCGCAGTGGCCAGAGATATGCCCAGAACTCCCAACGGAAACTGGTAGAGCCGCTGCGAATAGAAAAGCTGAGAGACTGCTCCTTCCCACATCGGATACCTGATTTCTCTGCCGAACAGTAAGAAAATTTCACCTTTTTCCTGTGAACCTGAAAACCACAAAGCGATAAAATCGTCGGCAAGTGTGTTTATTTGTGTGACCGTCAAACCAAGAATCATCGGCCCCATAAGGACAATAATCTTCTTGAACGCTTCCGACCTGACCTGCCAGGCCGGACGAATAAAGACTCCCCTTGTCCGCAGCGGCCGAAGCTGCATAAATAGCTGAGCCAGCCCGGCAACAAGTACCGCTGCGGCAACGACAAAGACCAGGCTGCCCGGTTGTATTCCAAAGCCCCATCCGCCGATGCAGAGCGAGCTGATGATAAAAATGTTCAG
>CAZSOR010000215.1:0-3701 GCA_964608395.1 uncultured Pirellulales bacterium | reverse complement strand
CCTTCTCCGAAAAGGCGCCTTGCCAGGTTGGGGATTTTGAATGCTATCACCCAGCCGTCCATCAGACCGGCTGCGCCGAGGAAGTAGGCAAACGCCATGTCCCGCAGCATACCGAATACCCTGCTAACCGTCGTAAGACCGGCAATTTGTCTGAAACCTCTTATCATTTCTTACTTCATGCTGGGCGATTTGCAGATTAAAGCCTGCCGGTCACAAGTTACGTTTTGCGTGCCAGGCTGAACGGTCTGCACCGCCCAATATTATTTAACAGACCTATAGAAACCATGCTAACCAGCAGGCTTGAGCCGCCGTAGCTTACGAAGGGCAACGTCAAGCCTGTGATCGGCATCAGACCGACAGTCATGCCCACATTGATAATAACCTCAACTACGAACATTGCGACAATACCGGTAGCAAGTAATCTGCCGAACGGATCAGTATTGTTCGCTGCGATTTCCAGCCCGCAGCTAACAATAATAATATAAAGCCCAAGCAGACCCAGGCAGCCCCAGAAACCCCATTGATGGGCAATGATCGCAAAAATGAAGTCATTGTGTCTCTCCGTCAGGAAATTGTATTTGACAAAGGGGCCCTGCCGAAAACCGTATCCTTTTACACTACCGGATGCAACGGCATATTTTGAGCGGATCAGATGCCAACCCCAATCACTCTTCCATTTCTTTTCACTGAATTTCGTGCCGACAAGAATTTTACCCAGCATGGGGTGTCTCTCGGCTTTTTCCCGAACCCAGGCATTTTGCAAAACGACACTACTAATTCTTATCCGCTGATAATCTTCCATTTTGAACCACAGCAACGGGCTGACCATAACAGCCATAAATATAATAATCAGCAAATGCTTAACCTTTGCCCCGGCTACAAATAGCATTGTGAACAAAATCGGCATCATTAACAGCACCGTTCCAAGATCCGGCTCGGGTAAAATAAGGATCATCGGTAAAAGCGCCAGGGCAAATGGTCCGATAAGGGCCTTGAAGTTCCGATAGTTGCTCCGATATCTCAAGTACCATGCCAGAGCCAGAATATACACCAGTTTACAGAACTCCGAAGGTTGAAGTGATGGAAGCGCGCGATCTCCGATAGAGAACCATATCCAACGGTACGTACCATTTATCGGTTTTGCAAAAGGTAAAACAACGATATATTTGCTTACAAGCAGTATAACCAGCAGTAAAAGTACGCCAGCGAAAATCCAGTAGCTTATCGTGCCGAAACGTCTGTAATTGATTGAGTTAATCACTATAAAGCCGGCTAATCCAACTATGGCGAACACGACCTGTTTTTCCCATTTATTACTCAAATCCTCACCCTGGCTGTCGGGGCTGTGCTCTGCGGGATTACCAACAGAGTAAATAGTGGCTATCCCAATGCCAATCAGGATTAAGACCGCCGCCAGGAGACACAGTCTCACAAATAGTAGTCGTCCTTTCAGAAAGTTGTACATGAAGTAAACATTACCATAGAGAGGCTGAATTTGCATAATATGAACTGTAAAATCATAAAAAAAACTTGTTTTTTAGCATTTTCCGCTTGCAGTACATTGAAACTTGTGTTACGATAAATTTGATCTTCACCAATAGAAATCTGTGCTTGTTATTGCACAAATATTCCGCCAGCAGGCGAGAAAGGAGTGGGCAAGGGCAAAAATTAAATTTACTTATTTCCGGCAGTTCCTGTCGGCCGGATCGCTATGTCAATGGGTTAAAACGCTATATATCGTAAATTGAACAAGCGATTTTACTGTTTTTTTTGGCAGGAAACAAAACCAAGACACTGCAGAGCATAATTCTGCGAAGAAGAAGAGAAGAAGAAGAAAAGGAAGGAGTTGTATAATGAAAAACATAATTCTTGCTTTGGTTGTGGTCATATTAGCTACTCCGGCCTGGGCAAGTGTTGCCATCACCGCAACAGATCTCGGTGACGGAAAAGTTGCTATCGACTATTCGGGAACCGAGCTGGCCAGGGCTTTCGCTATGGACATCACGGTCGACGCCGGCACTATCGATGCCATCAGCGACTTCGCGGTCGGGGATGACAACAACGGTTACGGCGTATTCCCGGCCAACTTCAGTCGGCACATTACAGTCGACGCAGCAACAGGTGAAGTCAGTGATTGGGCTGTAGAGGGTTACACACCCGTAGCCGACGCTGACGATCCGGGCGCACTGGGCGGTCTCGGTACAAACGGCATCACCATCGAGATGGGTTCGCTCTACGACACTAAGGCTCCGGCTCTTGAAGGAAGGCTTTGCGTAATCACATGCAGTGAAGCATGCAAAGTAACTGTGGCAACTAATGCTACACGCGGCAATGTCGTGCTGGAAGATGCTTCGGAAGCTACTGTGGATCTGGCCGGTGCAACGGACGTTCAAATCGGAGGTGCTGGCGACTACACGGGACCGCAACCAGATGAATGGCAGGCCGTAGGAAATCCCGAATGCTGGATCGCCAGCATTAACGCAAGACAGTGCAAAGGCGACGCTGATGGTACGTCTCAGGGCAAGCAGCAATACTGGGTATCGACCAGCGATCTGGACATTCTCATCGGAGCATGGAATAAAAGCTTTGCTGAGATTGATGGCCAAACGATTGGTGGTGTTCCTCTGATTTGTGCCGACTTCGATCATCTGCCCCAGGGTAAGCAGAAATATCGTGTCTCGACCAATGACCTGGACATCCTGATTGCCAACTGGCAAGCTGCCGATGGTCCGGCTGCCGACTGTCCGTAACAGGCCTGGGACTCGCAGCCGCAGTAATCGGCATAATTGCAGTATGAGACTTGGATATTTCATGGATTATATCTTTTCTACAAAATGAAAGGAGAAGATGATGAGAAAAATGTTAGTATTGATTTTGGTCCTTGGACTGGCGTCGGCGGCGAATGCTATGCTTATCAATGTCGACGACCTCGAAGGGGACTCTTTTGAAGTTGATATAACGAGCACTATAACCGTAGTAAGCGAGGACGCCTCCAGTTGGTTGGGCTACATTATCATTGAAGATGGTGGCGCCGGATCATTGGAAAACCCCATCATTCTGGATGCAGCAGGCGATGGTGCCACCGCTACAGCCTATACAGAGGCTGGTTGGGGCACCGGTTTTGAGCTTACCGCATCAATGAGCCCGACGGGAGTTCCTCCCTTAGCAGCAGGTTCTCAGTTCAGCTTCGATTACGTCGGTGCAATAGGTGACACCGCCACGATTTCACTGTTCGTCGACCCTGAGTATACCACACCTGTTGCTTCAGTAAACGTAACGGTTGTTCCTGAGCCCATGACTGTCGTATTACTCGGTCTTGGCGCTCTGTTCCTGCGTCGACGCAGGTAAAATGTTTGCCTTGGCCAAGGCCAACAATTTAGTTAGCCAGGAGGCAAGTCGAAAGGCTTGCCTCTTTTTTTATTGCAGCATATATCGCGGTCTCCTAAAATTCGTTTTATGAAACGATTCGTTTTCTTGCTGGTTTATATTTTTCTCGCTGCCGCGCTGGCCGGCTGCCGGAGTCCCGCGGCCGACAAAGACGGCGTCGAGGTCACCGTAGACGGCGACGGGCAATTCCCGGCTTTTCTCGTCGGCACATGGAAAGCGGACGAAGGCGGCTGGGAATTTGTCTTCGAGCCGGACGGCAAAATCTCCTCCGCGACAGTCAGCATCGGCAGGGCAAAACTCCAGCCCGGCCGGAC
>CAZSOR010000214.1:0-8010 GCA_964608395.1 uncultured Pirellulales bacterium | reverse complement strand
CTCTCTTGTGTCACAAAGCCGATTATTTTTGCCGCTCCTCCAGGCACAAATGTGGCAATGACGGGCTTGTCGAAACTTTTTTTCTCGCCAGCGAATGCCTCAATCATATCCTTCACGGCCGAATAGAGCAGCTTTATTAATGGGAGCCCTGTAAAAACCTTTTCAATCAGGGCGAATAATCTCCTGCCAAGGAAGTTCGACGCGATAAAACCAATCACGACGATCAATGCAATCGTTAGCAGTAGCCCCACGCCGGGTATCTCGATTCTAAATAGGGTACGAAAGCCCGCATCCAGGCTGCTAAACGCCCAAATCAGCAGAAAAACGGTTAGTGCCATAGGGACGAAAATCACCATACCTTTGATGAAATATTCTATAAGTTTCTTCATTTCATAACTCCAAAAAAATTCGTTTAAGCGATAAATCGAAAGTCAAAGCCGGTCATGTTCCCTGCTGGATTTTTACATATATCCGGCGTAAAAATTTATTCTCATCTGAGATTTCCTTTCCGTCAGGCCTCCATTGCCTTTATCGGAGTTGCCGGACTGATATCAAATATATATGACTTATACAACATTTTTGAACCGTTTCACAGGACGGTTGTTCTGTCGCGGCGGCGGGAGAATTCTTTTAGTATTTGCTTAGATCGGGATTGAGCAAGTCATGGATTTCCGGCTTCTCGATGTTTTCTTTTGTTACCAGTGTGGATCCCGTATCGATTCGCCGAGGCGTTTGCTGGCCCCGGATGTGCCCGACCAAAGTTTTCACACCGAGATAGCCGATCCTCATGGGATTCTGCACGACAAAACCGCTCAGCTCGCCCGCACGCAGGGCGGCAATCATTTTGTGGGAACT
Organism: uncultured Pirellulales bacterium; assembly: GCA_964608395.1. Lineage (GTDB taxonomy): Bacteria > Planctomycetota > Phycisphaerae > Sedimentisphaerales > Anaerobacaceae > JAFGPJ01. The sequence continues at coordinate 7,155 of CAZSOR010000214.1, read as the reverse complement.
GTCAAAGCCGATGAATTTGACCTTGCCGGCAAAGCCCGCATTCTGCAATGCACGCAGAATCCCCAGGGCGGTCGGCTCGGTTGCGCAAAAGATGCCGTCGATGCCTAAGCTTGCCTCGGTGCCGCCGAATCGAGCGAGCAGATTCTCCGCCGCCTGTAACGCGCTTTCCGTAGTTACTCCGGCGTACCGGTTGGAAGTGACAATCTCGATACCCGCAAAGGCCTGCATCGCATCGAGAAAACCGTTCTCACGTTTGGTTGTACTGTCGGAGCCTTCCGCGTATCGCAGCACCGCGACGTTGCCTTTGCCTTCGAGCAGTTTCGCCATGTATCCGCCTGCGAGCCGGCCCGCTTTGAAGTTGTCCGTTGCTACGTAGCTGACGTAATTGTCCCCCTTCATACCCGAATCGAAGATCACTACAGGTATCCCGCTGCTCATCGCCTCATCGACCGGCCGGCGCAATGCTGCATCGTCGAGCGGTGCCAGCACGATTCCATCGGCCCCTCGTGTGATAATATTTTCCACTACGGAAATCTGGGCCTCGCGGTCGTCCTCCTTGAGCGAGCCCTTCCACAGGATATCAACATCCAGTTCCCGACCGGCCATATCGGCTCCGGCGTGAACCGTTTTCCAGAATTCGTGAATGGTGCCTTTCGGAATGACCGCGATTGTCAAACGCTGTTTTTCGTCCGGGGCCTCTTTCTTGCATCCCGTCATACAGATACCGATTGTGAAAGCCAGCAATAGAATTGCTTTTGCTCGTATCATATTCAATCCCTTTAAGGCTCGATATGAATTCTGGCGTATCTCAGATTCGGATTGTCATTAGCAATGCCAAAGACATCGATAATGTCGGATGGTTTTGATCCGCCGCGAGGGGTGTTCGTAAAGAAATTGCCGAACGGATGCTTCATCTCGATACGCTCGAACTTCGGCTTGTTTTTGCCTGCCGGTATTCGGCCCAGAACATTGCCGTATGTGCGTTGTCCTTTTTCGATGCTGACGCCGGCTGCGATTACATAAAGCTCTCCGGCGTCGCTGATATGGAAGCGGCCGAAGGAAGGCTCGAAGCCATCCGTGCCGGCCGGCCTTTCAGCCAGCGTCCGGCGTGAGAGAACTTTGCCGTCTTTGACCACGACATATTCCAGGTAGACCTTCATCGTCTCGCCCGGGAAATACTTATCGCGGATGAAATCGTGCTGATACGGCTGCTTTGTATACAGCAGGTGGGCGGCACCGGTATCGTCGATGTAAAGATCGAGATTTCGAATATGCCCGCACGTCTTTTCGACAGTATCGATTTCTATCGGAGCACTAAAACCGGCCGATCGGATATTGTCGGTGTATGTATAAAACAATCGCCGGAAGACATAGTCCCAGTTGCTTTTTAGTTTTTCGTATTTGAGTTTCTTCCATTCTTCAACAGGTTCTACGATATCGCCGATCGCCATCACGTGGGCCGAGCCATCCCGCAGGGCGACCTGGGGATAGCAGGACCTTACAGGAAATGTGATTGTTCCTTTTTCATGCCATTGGCCGTTGCTGTCGCGGTATGAAACGAATTGCTCGCTGGTCCTGGCGTTAATGTTCAGGAGCAAAAGCTCGCCGTTAGTTCCATCTGCTGCAAAACCTCTGTAGGAATGGTCGGTAAAATACGTCCCATCGACCCATGCCGGCGTATGTGTTTTCGCCGGACCGGCTGGATTTGCCGGATCGAACTCAAGCACCAGCGGCTTGCACGGCCCGTATTTCGTGCCGGCAGGCTTGGTGGAAGGATTGACCGACAGAAAAACATGTCCTCCCTGAAATACCGCCAATGGGCATGGCTCGCGCTGCCGATATTCCTTTTCGCTTTGTGCAAGCTTCCAGCCGTCAGACGAACGATGCCACAACTGCCATCGCGTATTGCAGAGCAGCGGAACATCCTCGCCGGTCTCGATAACCGAAAGAAAAACGTCGCCGCCTTGCCGTGCGATAACCGTCGAGCCATAGCACCACAAGGGCCCCGCCCCATTATTCGCTGGCGTATACCTGGTGACAACCTCCTCGGCCTCAACCTTGCAGCGAAAGCCTTGCTCTCTGCCGTCTGCATCCACAGCGGATATTGTAAAAAAACAATAAAGGCAGCAAACAATCACCCATGGACAACTTCGAATTCTTAACCGGTATTTCATAAGTTCCTTACTAAAAATTTTTCATAAACTTTTGCTTAGTCAACGCGTCGAATCCAAACACGGCCCCTTGCGGGCATAGGTATGTTTAAAGCCACCCGATTCCCGGAACCGGTTGCATGAACACCGATAGGCTTTTCTGAAAAAGCATCAACGAATTTGTTGGATTTATCCTTTTCAACATTGAAGGTGACGGTGACATTGACCACCTTGTCGTTGAAGTTCTGGATGACACAACTGCCGGAGCCGGCCGGCCCGAGCGGATGATACGTGACACAAGCGGGGCCTTTGAAAGCTGTGCCTCCGAAGGCCTTGCGAAGAGCTGAAAGTGCCGGACCATTAATTCCGAGCAGGCCGAGTGGCCGGGGGCAAAGTAGGACTTCACCTACGGCGTCGAAGTCGGCCTGGCTGTAAGTGTGCGTGTTGAGCAGGGCGATTCGGCCGCGAGGCGTTTCGCTGACGGTAAGAAGGGCGAGCTGTTTATCGCCGGAGGTGCATACGATATTTCCCGGCACGGCTTTGCATTCAATAGGCGATTCCAGGTCGATGTTGATATTTGCTTTCCCGGACTCCTGAATTAGTCTGGCACGCGTCGGCTTTGATTGTATATCCGGCCCGACTCCAACCATGCGGGTGAGTTCGTCGCCGTCCGGAGAAGCGATTAGCAGATTTGTTGTAAAGATAATGTTAGCGCCTCTTGAGCGTGCCTTGTTAATATGGTCCAGTAGGTCAGGATCGGCGGCCGCCTGGGCCGGCAGAAAGATAACCGGGGCGTCTGTGGGGAACTTGTGCACCGGTACTATGGGGATGCCGAGCATGCCGAGGAAGTCCATTATGTACATATCGCCGGCAGGGTCGCTGTTGGGCGGTTTGTAGGCTGGAACACCTGTTACGGGATGTTTGTGGACGAAGGCGGCCAGATCGGCAAGCCGGTCGAATTGGCCAACGATTTTATCGTGGTCCAGGTGGCCTGCCATGACATTGCCGAAGTTGAAAAACACAAGCTCCGCCGCGCCGGCCAGGACGCTCGTGTAGGCCTGGTCGATGAAGTCGTGCTCTGCGCAGTCGCCGTGGTCGAACCATGCTCCGCCGATTTTGTTGCCGGCGATGCCCGCGAGCCAGCGGTAGTTGACGAATCCCTCGTAAGGCTGAACGAATCCGAAGCGCTGAGTATTCCGGCCGCGGGTCTCCGTGCCGACCCAGACTTTATCGAACAGTTCCGGCAACGTTTTCGTGTCGTAGCCGAACAAATGAAACCGGTCATACCACTGGGGGTATTTGACGATTATGGTAATGTCGGGATTGACTTCTTTAGCCGGGTTTATGAAGACTGATTGTGCCAGCTCGGTAAGCAACTCCCGGCGGTATTGGCCCCAGGAACGGTCGCCTTTGGCTGCTTTCGATTCGTCGCTGATGTCACCCGTGCAGAAAAAGTCGTCTATGATAAAGGTCTCGAAGATACCAGCGGCCATACGGATGACTTTTTCGAGGTCTCGCCGGGTTTTTTCGTTCTGCCAGTTGAACCAGCCGAGCGGGCCTTTTTGCCGGACGCCGAAATCGCCGCCGGGAACGGTTGCTATGCCGCCGACGATCTCGATTTCATATCCTTCCAGCCAGTCGCGAGCGAAGATTAAATGTTCGGGCGAGACGACGTGGCCGCCTCGGTAAACCTCAAGATAGAGCTTTGTGATGCCCATGCGCCGGATGGTCTCCAGGGCTTTAGTGCGAACGACCGGGTCGGTCGCGAGCTGCTCGACCTGGCGTGAGGTGACATAGGACGCCAGACGCAAATCGTTAACGTGTGCGATGGCTTTATCCTGTTGAGTCTGAGCGGCGGAATGTCCTGGCCAGACCATTGCTGTCAGTGCGATTGTGCAAATCAATAAGGCGTGTTTCATAAGCTTACCCTTCAGGCGGGCTTCTGGTCAGCATGTCTGTTTTTCCCGCTATCAAATCGGCGATGGCACGTGTGTAGCCGAATCTTTGCAGAAGTATCTTTACGACGCCCGTTATCGGGACGGCCAGGAACATCCCGATGATCCCCCAGATTGTCCCGAAGAAAATCAAAGACAACAGCACAACAACCGGATGCAGATCGAGAGACTCGCCCATCATCTTTGGTTGGAGAAGATTTCCGATGACAAACTGGATGCCGCCTGGAATTACCAGGACCAGTATCTTCGAAACCATGCCGAGCTGCGGGTCAATCAGAGCCACGGGCAGGGGCAGTAACGTCGCGATGACCGAGCCGATGCTGGGAATGAAATTTAAAAGGAACGCCAGAAAACCGAACATCCAGCCGAACTTGACTTTCAGCACTGTCAGCACGAGTCCCACGAGAACGCCTGTAACTCCGGAGGTCAGCATCATCGTCAGGACGTACCTCTTGATGCGTGACTCGACCTCCCACCACAAGCTGCCCGGCGGGGCCTTGAACGTGCCCTGTCCGGCGACCATGAAGATCATGAAAATCACAACCAGCAGGCCGTTGGAGATAACGCCCATGACGCCGCTGGCGATACCGGTGAGCACCCTTCTTATCGTATTGGTCGGAACACGAATCAGCGGTTCGCCGGGACCGTGAATCGGCTCATTGGGATCGAAGGCTGCATCGTTAGGATCGAGCGACGGCTCGTTGGGATCCATATACCAGTCGGGGGGCAGCAGCCCGCGAGTCCGGACAAGTACCTGCTGGAACTGGTCTTCATAATCGTCCTTACTTTGCACGATCTGATCCGCCGCCGCTGTTACGATCAATGTTCCCAGGATAAGAATCGCGCAACCGAGCGCGAGCGTAGTGAAGATCGCCGTATGACGCGGGATACGAAGCCACTGCATCTGAAGGTCGATGACCGGCGTCAAACAGAGTGTGAAAAAAATGGCGAGCACAAACGGAATCAGCACGGAGGCAAAGAAATATAACGCCCCAGTGATGCCCAGCGCCGTCAGAAACAACAGGCATATCGTTTGGACGCGTTGTTCGTAATTTTCACGGTCTTTTGCCATTTTCGCCTTGACCCAAAGATTCAGCGAAACAGTGCAAGCCATAAAGTATGCAATGCACACCGGAATAAAGCTTCGCAGCGATATCTTAATAATCCCAAAGAATACCGGAGTCTTCGCCGCATTGCAACAATTTGAAAATGGTTTTTCAAAGATCATGCCGCCAAAGCAAGCTTAACTCTACGATGCCCATAGTCCTTTTGATTCGTTGAAAGGACTACGAGCTTTGATTCGATGAGAAGGGCTTTGATTTCGGCTTATTGTGTGCTGCTGTCTCGATTTCAACTCAAATTCAAAGCCAAGCTAAGTCTCGTCTTTGGTGTATGCGATGGTTTGTCCGGATTTCTTGCCTGCGTCTTTGGAATCGGCGGGGCGGTATGAGGCCTTTTCTCGCAGCCGGGATATTGCTTTGGTTTTTGGATGACAAATGAGATGGATTTTGGTATTATGTTTATGGGCGATCTTAACGAAAGCCCGGCGGTGTTTTTATTGCTGTTGCAAAAAGTGTGCCGGCCATAACATAGTAATACTTGGAATCGTATCAATTAGGAGAGTTCGTGATGAGGAGAGTCCAATTTGTCGTGAGGACCAGCCTGGTGTTGTTGTTCTGTTTGACGCGTGCCGTCTTTGCCGCTGATGACTTTGGAGAAAATACCACAGGTGGAGAAGGAGGAATCACTGCTGTCGTCGATAACGCTGCAGATTTCAAAGAACTTGTCGAGACGGTGGATATGCCTTATATCGTGTGGATCTCAGGTGCGATCGACCTCGGTTCGGTAGGCGGAAGGGTCAACATTCGGTCGAACAAGACTATTCAGGGCGTGGACCCGAACGCGACAATTACGGGTCAGCTCAGTTTCAAAAGTGGCTCTTCCAACATAATCATCGAGCGGCTGAATATCACCAATCCCGGCATCTACGGCGAAGGTGACGGCATCAGCCTGAAGGAGGACATAAGCGACGTCTTTATCACAAAGTGCACTTTCTACGACTGCGAGGACGGCTGTCTTGATATAACCAGGAGGTCCGACCGGATTACCGTATCCTGGTGTAAGTTCTATTTCACCGCCTCGAACAGCAAACAATCGCGAGTAAGCCTCGTCGGCAGCAGCGACAGCGCCACTGACGACCTCGGCAAGCTCCACATCACCTTCCATCATAATTGGTTCGGCCCGCTTTGCTGGCAGCGGATACCTTCGGTGCGTTACGGCCGGGTGCACATCTACAATAACTATTACAATTGCCCGGGCAATCTTTACTGCGTTCGCTCACGAATTCAGGCTGAGTGCCTTATCGAAAACAATTACTTCGACAGCGTCAAAGATCCTTACTACATTTACGTCCATGACCCCGGCGAAATAAAAGGGAAGATAAGAGCTTCCGGCAATGTCTTTATTAACTGCACCGGGCGCATCGATGACGGCGATGACGATGTCTTTGTTCCGCCGTATTCCTATACGATGGATAATGTGCTGGATGTTCCTACTATGGTTCGATTAGGTGCAGGAGCGGGCGGCGTAGATTTCTTTCCTCACTGGCTCTTCGGTCTTTACGGCGATTTTGACCGTAACGGTTCAGTGGATGCTGCTGACCTTTCACAGTTTGTCGATTATTGGCTCCGAGACGAAATTGCCGATGCCGATTACAATCAGGACGGCATAGTCAACGGCTTCGAATTCGCAATCTTTGCTGGCAATTGGCTGCAAACCATAGCTAAGTAGCGGTGTAATTCATCCGGCAGCATGTTGCCAATGCCAGCAATTCCCGATTCGGATACGGACAAACAAAAAGCCCCCGCTTTCCGCGAAGCTGAAAACGAAAAGCGGGAACTCTGTAAAACTGGAAATGTTAGATTCCCAGTCCTTTTTCAAACATAAATTCCTACAATACTCTTATATTGCTCTGCGTCTTCGCAGCCAGCCGACAAGACTTACACCAATGCTGCCTAATAGAATAGCACCCGGAGCCGGGATGGGCTCGA
>CAZSOR010000213.1:2835-8031 GCA_964608395.1 uncultured Pirellulales bacterium | reverse complement strand
TTACAAAACCAGAGCTCTACCGCTGAGCTACGTTGGCATCACTATTTTTCGATATACGCGTATATCGACCTCAAGGGCGGTATTATTTTACTTTTATCGGGAAATTGTTGCAAGTAAATTAAAGGTAATTTGTGCTGCAATATAACTATGTTGATGACATACCACTCAGCAGTATCGGCATGAAAATCAAACTTTCTGATTGAGCTTGATCATATTTGTTGCAACTTCCAGGACTCTTTCGCGGAGGGCTTTCGGCGCGAGCACCTGGACCTGGTCGCCGTATCCGAGTATCCACCAGGTAATTTCGCTCAGGCCGTCGACGCGAAATTCCACGATTGCCGAGCCGTCGCCGTTGGGTGTAACTTTTTGTGTGCTGTGCCATTTTACCTCGGCGATATTGTTGGCTACTTTGGGCAGGAAATGCAGCTTTACATGGTAGATCCGGCCTTCCGGAATCATTGACCAGGCCCTGCCGAGGTATTCGGACACGTCAACATCCTCGTCTCCAGGGAAGCGTTCTTCTGTAGTTGTCAATTCTCTGATGCAGTTAAGCTCGAATGTCCGGACGCTATTGTGCAGACTGGAGCGGCCCAGCACATGCCACGTCTGGTTATTGTAGAAAAGACGATAGGGGCACAGCTCAGTTTTAATAACTCCACTTTCGAAAAACGGATAGTAACAGATGTTTACTTTGCGTTTTTTCGCGATAGCTTCCTGTAATTGTGTGAAGATCCTGTCAAATTTGGCATTCTGCTGGACCGGTGCCCGGTCATTAGTGCCGGTGGAGACATTTCTCAAGGCGGTCGTGCAATATTGTTTGATCTCGGCGGGGAGATTGTTTTCGATTTTCAAGGCGGCCAGAAGAGCAGACCTTTTGAACGGCAACTGTACCTGGTTACTTACTTTGTGAGCCAGCAGAAGCAAACTCATTGCTTCCTGGAGGTTCAGATCCGCCGACGGCAGGAAAAATTCAGGTTCTATGGTATAGCCGCCTGTTTTTATATCGTAATGATACGGCACGCCGATAGCCTGCAGCTCTTTCATATCGCGAAAGATTGTCCGCCGGCTCGTTCCAAACATCTCAGACAAATCACCGACGGTATAACTTTCACCTGCCTGCAATGTTGTAAGAATCTCTATGACTCTGTTAATTCTGCTGCGTTTCACAATTCTTGCCCTGAATCAGTCGGGTTCCTCACCGATTAGTGAGTTTCTCAAGAACAACAAATGCTTAGAGGCTCGATAAATTTTAAAGTAACAGCTGCTTAAACCATCAACTCTTGAACTCTTGCAGTCAATTATACACCAACAAAGTAATAACATCAAGAAATTACTTTGGCAGTGTGAAGAAGAATGTGCTTCCTTTGCCGATTTCGGATTCCACCCAGGCTCTGCCGCTGTTTACCTCAGCGAGCTTTTTGACGATCGAAAGTCCAATGCCGGTGCTCTTGACTTTATCGCACGGCGTAAGCGTTTGGAAGACTTTGAAAATCTTCTCATGGTACTTTTTGTCAATTCCAGGCCCATTATCTACGACGCTGAATATCCAAAAGCTGTCTTGCTCGACACATCGGACTTTGATTTGTCCCCTGGGCTTGTCGATATACTTTACAGCGTTAGTCAGCAGATTCCGAAAAATCTGAATGATATGTATTTTTTCACACGTTATGGTCGGCAACTCGTTATCAACGATTATTTCAATATTTTCAGGGGGATCGATTTCATCAATTAATTCCGTGAGAATAGCATTGAAGTCCACTTCTTGCTTTTCCGGACTGCTTTGTCCGAGTCTGGAATATCGGAGGATGTCGTCGATCAGGGCGCTCATCTGTTTTGCTCTTGTAAGGAGCAGCCTGACTCGTTCTTTTCCCTGCTCATCAAACTTGTCGGCGTAGTCTGTTGATATCCAGTCGGCCAATGTTCCAATTGCCCTGAGCGGTGATTTTAAGTCGTGAGCTGCTATGTGTGCGAATTCCTTGAGCTCCTTGTTTGCTCGCTCCAGTTTTTGGATGGTTGATTGCAGATCCTTATTCAGCTTCTCCAGTTCTTCCTCTGCATGCTCACGTTCGGCGATTTCCTGTTTGAGATGTCCGTTGGCTTCTTTATGTCCTTCTGTTCGTTCCTGCACTATTTGCTCTAATTGTTCCATCTTCAGTGAGGCTTGCCTGGCCAGGTTCCATTTCTCCGTCAGAGCGCTTGCGAGCTGATATACTTCCACATTGTCAAACGGCTTCTTCAGAATCACCAGTCGTTCGGTTTGTCCCAGCTTCGCAACGATATCATTCCACTTATAGTCGGAATAAGCCGTGCAAATTACGACCTGAAGTTCCGGATATTCCTGCCAAATTTGCTTGATCGTATCGATCCCATCCCATCCCGGCGGCATGCGAACATCAACAAATGCCATGGCGTAGGGACGGTTCTCGTGTAAAGACTGCTTAACTTTCTGTAATCCTTCCTGGCCCTGCAATGCGGATTCAATCTCAAAACTTATTTGCTCCGATGAGTTTGGTATTTCACTAAAAATTGCCGCTTTGGCTTCATCAAGAGTAGTGGTATCGACGTTACTGCTTCCAAGAATTGCTCGGAAATCCTCGTGGATGCTCTCGCTGTCGTCAATAACAAGGACACGACGATTCCTCTGGCATTCTTTTATCATTTTACAATCTCCGCAGGCTTGAATGGTAATTCCAGCGTGAACGCAGCTCCTTGCCTCACACCATCGCTATGGACTGTCAGTGATCCCCCTATCTCCTTGGAAGCCAGGGCGCTGCTGTGTAATCCGAAACCATGACCGTGTTTTTTCGTAGTGAATCCATGGCTGAATATCCTGGTCAGATTATCCCGGGATATTCCCACACCGTTGTCGGACACTACGATCCGGAATTGATCTTCTACGTGTTTATAAATTCGAATAGTGATTATTTTTTCTTCTTTTTCGCTGCTGCTCGATGCATACTTGGCGTTACTTATGAGGTTAACGAGGATCTGGAGTACCTTTTGTTTGTTAATCTCGACATCTGGAAGTTCCTCAAACTCGCGAATGAGCCGGGTGCCATGGCGCTGCAGACCTGCACTATTGATTTGGATTGCATCTTCGACCAATCTGGTAATAGAAGTTGTGACCTCCACACCAGAGACCTTGGCGTATGACTGTTGTGTACTGACTATATCCTTGATGTGCTGGACGTTGTCGGACAATACCTGTAGTCTGCTGATAGTTTCGGCCTGCTCATCGATCAGAAGCTTACTGACTTCCGTCAGATATACGGGTATATGTTTCCCCTGTGGATGTTCGGTAAAAAACGTTCCAAGATCCTCAATATGATCGTTGACAATACTTGCGAGTTTTTCCAGGTTTGCCACCTCTGATTCGCTGACTTTCTCCGTTATCACAGTTGTCGATACGTTGATACTATTAAGAACATTCCCGACATTGTGCAGTACATCGGCGGCCACTTCCGCCATGCCAGCCATACGGGATGTTTCTAAAAGTTTTTCGTGTGTATTCTTTAGTTCTATTTCTGCCCTCTTGCGATCGGTGATGTCCTGATTTGCACCGAAAGTTTTGATGGTACGGCCCTGTTTGTCTTTAACGACAACGAAACGGACAGAAATGTAACCTATCTCACCGGTTGCATATACAATACGGTGTTCTAATTGACGGTTGTATTGTGGATCTGTGGTTTCAAGGGCCTTTTTCATTTCAATAGCGACTACCTGCCTGTCGTCAGGATGTAAAAATAATTCAGCGTATCGAGCAGGCTTCATTGTATAACCACCAACTTGCTTGGCCGTTGTGTGAAAAATATCGTAGAATTGATCATTGAAAGCAAACTGGTCATCAGCTACATCATACTCCCAATATCCAAGATGAGCGATCTTCATGGCATTTGACAGTTGGGCTTCGTTGGTACGCAGGGCTTCCTCGGCCTGCTTGCGTTCGGTGACATCTCGGAATATACCGTGCAGCGCTTTCTTGCCCTCAATTTCAAGGACATTGGTTTTTATCGCGACCTCTTTTATCTCCCCCGTCCTTGTAATAACCTGCGTTTCTATGGTTTGGTCCCGTTTCTCACTGATATATTTTTTGAAACTCTCACTAAATTCTTCCTCGTTTTCCTCCGGGGGATGAAGAATTTTCTGGGATTTGCCTATCAGTTCTGATTTTTCCCTACTAACCAATCTTGTTCCGGCAGAATTACAGTCAAGCAATATACCTGTCTCGACGTCGGCAATAAAAATAGCATCTATCGCTTCCTCAAACAGCATCCTGAATTTTTCTTCAGCTTTTACACGCTCAGTGACCTCTGCGGTCAGTCGCTGGTTAGCATTGGTCAGCTCAGCAGTGCGTTCTTTTACTCTTGTTTCTAATTGGTTTTTTGCATCGATCAGCGCCAAGTCGCGTTGCTGGATTTGCTCCAGCATTTCGTTGAATGCATCTATGAGCGAGCCTACCTCATCATTATTTTGCTTCGGAGCCCGGGTGGAATAGTCCTTCTTTTCCGAAACTGCTCTTGCCACCTCGGCCAGACTCAAAATTGGTTTTGAGATAACCCGCTGAAGTCTTGATGATACCAGATAGGCTACAATAGAACACGCCAGCACAATCAGTGTGATAGTGCCCGCTTTCAACCAGAGCATGGCCTTAATTTGAGACAAGTCGAGCTGGATGTAAACCGTGCCGATAGTCTCGTTGTTTTCGTTGATTTGTTTGAACAGCTTAAAATAGTCATTTTCAAACCGGTAGCCTTCTTTCTGACATATCGGCGGTGAGAGTTTATCTGTAAGGCCGGGGTGCTGGTAGTGAGCCAGCACCTTACCTTCTTCCGTATATACACAGGCAAAAACGATGGAAGACTCTGCCTTCAGTGATTTTAATGTCTCCTCCACATCTTCTGCATCTTCGAAAGCCAGCGCCGCCCTGCAATTATCCCCTATCATTTCAGCATAACATGAAATGCTGTCTATTGTTTCTTCATGATATTCTCCCCGCTCAAATAATAGCTGTATAGCGCTGGCCAGCAGGAGAACGGATAAGCATGTTGCCATGATGATCGATATCAGCTTATGTTTTATCGCTATATTTCGCATATATAGATAGGATCAGTTCTCCGGTTTGTCGGAAGTATCTTCTCCAATCACCTTTTTTGCCAAACGTAAGAGCTTAGATCTGATATTGAGCTTTGCTTGCTT
>CAZSOR010000213.1:0-2735 GCA_964608395.1 uncultured Pirellulales bacterium | reverse complement strand
GAAAGCCGCCTTGATTTGATATTCCTTACTTTTTTCGGAATCCGCGCGGACCCGAGGCGCAGCCACGAGTACAAGAGAGAACAATGTTAACAACAAAATGTATGGTTTGATTCTCATTCTTCAAGTCTTACAATTCCTTTAATCAAATCTTCAATCTACCGGAGACTTAGAATCTCAACTGCGTCGCGACAAAGAAAGTTCGGCCCGGAGTTTCGTGACTTGTGACCTGGCCTATGCCGAAGTTAGGACCGTTTGTGTTGTTGAATATGTCGCTGACACCGACCATGAACTCGCCGCGTCCTTCGGCGAATTGTTTCGCCAAGGCGAGGTCAAGACGGTGTGATTCGCCGATATCAAAGATCATGGTGTCACCGACCACAGGGGTGGTACCCGTATATCTATAGTTTGCATTGAGTGCCCAACCGTCATTCAGGAACAACCGTCCGGTCAATCCAACTTTGTGCCGGGCGGGAGCATAGCTGCGAATCAACTGCTTATATATATCCTCCTGAAAATCATTATAGGCATACCAGGCCGATAGTTTCCCGTTCTTACGCTCCAACGCCAGTTCCACCTCACTGCCCCAGGAATCGGCGCCGTCGATGTTGTCCGGCTGGTAGAATGTTCTGCCCAGTGGTAATGGGTCGGGGGTAATGCGGTATCCAATCAGCTTGGTGAAACGCTGGTAATAGGTATCGGCGCGGAGAGTGAGGTTTTCGGTCAATTTGCCTGTATATCCGGCCTCGAGCGCCCATGTTTCTTCGTTGTCCAGGTCGCTCGGCGCCAAGGCGTTAATCGCCCAGAAGCCCGGGAAACCCATGCCCGCAAGAGAAAGGCGATTCGTGCTCGTCTCTCGCAAGTTTGCCAGCGGTGAGCGATATGCCTTGGCAAAGCTGAATCTAAGCGTATGGTCTTTCTTCCCGTCCAGTGCGTAAAGAGCGCTCAGGCGGGTGGACCAGTCTGTCTGGGTTTCCGAGTACCAGTCGCCGCGAATCTGGCTCTCAATGGTCAGGCGGTCGGTGGTTTGCCAGCGGTCAATCAGGAACATTCCGGCCAACTGTTCGTCGTATGGCTCGCCCGAATACATCAGATGGCTCGGATTTGACGCTTCTGTGGAAATGCGCATGAACCGCAAGCTGCTCCCGACTGAGACATCGTGAGAGTCTCCAACTTCAAAGTTATACTGTCCTTCGATATCGTTCTGCATTGTGGACCATTCCATAAGACACGGCACCCATGAATTGCCGAAATTGCCGAACCATTGTAGATAGCCGCTGCTGCCGTCATCGAACTGGTGGTCTAACTTTGTGTATGACCGGACTGTTTCATGCCAGCCGTTTCCACTCGGATAATACCCAAGGAACTCATAACTCCCTAAGGCATTATGGGAATAATCGGTTCCGATGGAGATAATAGTGTTCTCGGAGTAGTTGTAGAATGCCTCGTTGCCAAATTGGAACGCGCGGGAATAATCTTTCGCAGAGAAATTGTCGAAGCCCATACCAAGAAGAGGATTTCCGGTGAGAGTTTGATTGCCGGATTCGTATTGGCCGGCGCCGGCATCGTCAGAGCTTTCAAGGTCAATATAGCCGACGGATGTTCGCCAGCTCCATTTGCCATTCTTCTCGGCGTAGCGCAGGTGAGTGTATGTGTCGCCGAACTCGTTAATATGTGTTGAGACGAAGCCGCCAAGGACGTCCTCGGGTTTCTTGGTTATGATGTTGATCACGCCAGTGAAGGCATTCGCGCCCCAGGCGGCGCCGCCAGGCCCCCTTACTACTTCAATACGTTCTATATCTTCGAGCAGCACGGGGTACCGATAGAATTCCGAACCGCCAAAGAGTGGACTATCGGCAGAACGGCCGTTGATAAGTGTCAGCGTGCGGTCTGATATGAGATCGTGCAGACCTCGGACTCCTACGGCGTACCTATTGCGATCCAGTTTGATGACATCTACTCCGGGTGTGAACTGCAGAATCTCCGGGATGCTCGTCAGGCCGCTGTAGTGGATGTCCTCGGAGCTGACCACACTGACCGGCACCGACAACTCACTGATCTTCTGTGCCTGCCGGGATGCTGAGATTATCTCCACCTCCATCAGCTCCTCGATAGACATATCAAAGAAATCTTCCGGCTCGTTTGCGTCCTGCTGCTCTGAGAATACGGGTATGCAAATAGTAGTCAAAACCAAGAAGGCAAGAATTAGTCTAAATTGTTGTATATCAAGATGTTTCCTAAGAAGCATAATCATGTTCACGAATTAACAAGGTTGCCTACAATTCGTTCGCTATTGCTCGGAATGGTAAAAACCCCAGATCGCTAACCCCAAAAATATTCAATCAAATGTTGTATTTAGTACGATCAAGAAGTGTATCGGTATATTAGAAAGGTGGTTTCAGGAGAAAATATGATTTTTGTGGATTAATTGAGAACTTTTCCTTAAACATATTAGGACGTTGAATCCTTCGATTTGTACTTTTGACTTTGCTCGAAAAACATGGAACAAATGTTCCTTACTGTTAGAAAAAGCAGGTAAATTGGCCACGATAATTTTATAATGGTCTGATTATCGGAGTGACAGCAATGGGAAGGTATATGTTGACATTGAACAAATATCAAGTTTCCAGAGCGTAGCCTAAAGACTGGACGCAGACACAATTAGTCTAAGAAGTACTGTTCAAGAGCGGCAAATTTGATTATGATTAAACCGGTGAAGCCGGGAGTAAGCCGGTCTG
>CAZSOR010000212.1:1198-8044 GCA_964608395.1 uncultured Pirellulales bacterium | reverse complement strand
CCTGGAATCCGCTTCGCTGCAAACGCTTTATGACTTTGATTGCCGCCTGTCTGTTTGTCATTTTTTCGTATCTCGTATTGTGTATATCGTATGGCGTAAACCGGCGATGAAACCGCCGGCTAAATATTAACAACTTTTTGTTTATCCACTCTCCGTTTTGCTTTTACTCAGTATAGTTACCGCCATCGTGCCCCATTTTCGCCGCTCGACGATTTGAAACTGTCCGTATTCTTCCAAAAGAATCACATCACCGCTCGTCCTGACAATGACAATTCCACCTGCCGTTACTTGCTCATCCAATACATCCAGCAAGCCGCTCAAAGCGGAGCCGGGCCCCGCATCTTTTGCCGCCGCATAAGGTGGGTCAACAAAAACAAGATCGTACTTCTCTGAACCGTCGCCGACAGGAGCACCGGCCTTAAAGGCATTAGTTCTCAGGACCGCCGATTCTTCAACAAAGCCGGCTTTTTCAATATTCTGTTTAAGTACTGCAATAACCTTCGGGTCCTTTTCAACGAACGTTACAGACTGCGCCCCCCTGCTCAGCGACTCCAGCCCCATAGAACCGACGCCGGAGAACACATCGGCGACTCTCGCACCGCCCGGCAAATCGTATTTATAAAGGACGCTGAAAAGCGACTCCTTGACCCGGTCGGTAATCGGCCGGGAACTTTGCGTCCTGGGGCTGAGCAGCGCCATTCCTTTTTTTGAGCCAGCAATAATTCTCATCGTAATAATATAGCCGGACTATCTGATTTTAGCGAGAAAAAACGGGCATATCTGTCGTTGGATGCCGGCCATCGAGGCAGCCAGTACATAAAACTGTCATGAGCAAATGAAAAGCGTTCTGATGCAGATTTCAGCTAAATTTCACAAAAATCAGTAAAAAACACAAAAAAACCAAGAAATAACGTCAAGTTTGGCCATTTCATTGAACTTATTAATAGAGGTTAACATTCAACACGAAAAACGCGCTTAACCGACTTGAAAAACCTTCTTTGAGAGAAGGTGAGTTACAATGCACAGAGCAAAGGCTTTTACACTAATCGAGCTTTTGGTGGTTATCGCCATCATAGCGATGTTGATGGCGATCCTGATGCCCGCCCTGCAAAAGGTTAAAAAGCAGGCCAGAGCGGTTATTTGTCGGTCAAACCTCAAGCAGTGGGGAACTATATTGGCGCTCTACACAGAAGATAACGAGGGACGGCTCCCGACAACATATTCCTCGTCGCTTTTCTGGTTTTTCCGAGGCTCCTGGCTGCCGGATGGTGATCCCAATAAGCCTCCCGTCCTCCATCATTTCGATACGAAGGGCATCGCCCTCTGCCCTGAGGCCATCAGAGTTGATACGAGGTATGGACCATCGGGTACTTCCAGCTCGCGTGGATCCAGTATATCGTACACAATAAAGTATTCAACTGGCTCAACCTTCGAAGCATGGCAAATTTGGAGTCCTAAACCTCCATTTCGTTGCAGCTACGGCTTCAATCGCACACAGCGCATTTTCACAATGAGAGGTTTCAAACCCGTGGAAACGTATTCTACTAAGGGGCAGGCCAATATCCCCGTGCTACTCGATTCCCCAAGGGACAGTGGCGAGCATGACAATACCGAACCACCGCCAAGGAGGGAGGGCCACGGATTCCAGATCTTCTGCATAAACAGACACAATGGGTACATCAATGGTCTGTTCATGGATTGGTCCGTCAGGAGAGTCGGACTCAAGGAATTGTGGACATTGAAATGGGACGAGGAATCTGACACAGCAGGCCCCTGGACCAAAGCCGGCGGAGCCCAGCCCGATTACTGGCCGCATTGGATGAGAGGATTTAAAGATTATTAAAGTGAATTATTTAATGAGTGTTAGGTAATGCGCAAAGAAAAGGCATTTACACTAATAGAGCTATTGGTGGTCATTGCCATCGTTGCAATGTTGATGGCGATCCTGATGCCGGCGCTCCAAAAGGTGAGAAGACAGGCCAGGGCCATAATGTGTCGGGCAAACCTCAAGCAATGGGGGATGGTGCTGGCTTTGTACACCGAGGACCACGAGGGACGGATCCCGGTGGCAAGCACCAGCAATGCGCAGTGGTTCTTCCGGGGCGCGTGGTTGCCTGATGGTGACCCCAACAGACCTCCCGTCTTCCACGACATAGTCACCAAGGGCATTGCCCTTTGCCCCGCAGCCGTCAGAGTAAGCAAATGGCCTGCATCGGGCCGTGGCAGCGGGCGCGGCCTCGGCGGCGCGTCATGGGAAATCAGGAGCAAAGGTGGCTCGACTTTTGAAGCCTGGGAAATTACGAGCCCTCTGCCGCGGTTTCGCTGCAGCTATGGCTTCAACAATACGTCATTCCTGACATCATTTTCGTTCAGGGGCCCGTTCAGAGGCTTGGATACTTATTCTGCAAGGGCGCGGGCCAATATCCCCGTCATTCTCGATTCTCCAGAGGAGAACGGCATGCATGACAATACCGAACCACCGCCAAGGAGGGAGGGCCACGGGTTCCAGAACTTCTGCATAAACAGACACAACGGGTACGTCAATAGCCTGTTCCTGGATTGGTCCGTCAGGAGAATCGGACTGAAAGAGCTATGGACGCTGAAATGGGACGAGGAATCTGACACAGCAGGCCCCTGGACCAAGGCCGGCGGTGTCCAGCCCGGTTACTGGCCGCATTGGATGAGAGGATTTAAGGACTACTGATGCCTTGCCGCAACACGAAAAGTGGAGCGTCGTCACAGCCCGCGTCGTTGTGCGGCGGTTCTTCCCGAGAGGAGTAAATGCATGTGTAACTTGAAGCAACCTGCCGGCTTTCCGGGCCATCCAGGACGAAGCGACCTGTCAATAATGGCCTGCCTCGTATGGCTTGCCGTCTGCTTATTGGGCCTGTCGGTCAAGGCAGAATATGGCGGCGGCACGGGCCTGCCTGATGATCCCTACCTCATTTACACGGCGGAACAGATGAACGAGATCGGAGCGAATAGTGAAGACTGGGACAAACATTTCAAGCTGATGGCCAATATCGATCTCGGCTCGTACACGGGAAAGAGTTTCAAGATTATTGGGGCCAGTAGCGACAATGCCTTCCGTGGTGTCTTTGACGGCAACGGGAAAGAAATCGCGAACTTAAGGTACAGTTCCGCAAACACGAGCAACGCGGGACTTTTCGGGTATCTCAAAGGCTCCAGCGCTGAGATTAGGAATCTGGGACTTGTTAATCCTCGTGTCGCTGCGGGCACGTATGTGGGTTCGCTTGTTGGCTACGCCGATGAAGGAGTTTTCACCAACTGCTATGCGAAGGGCAGCAGGGTTTCAGGGAAAGAAGCGGTCGGCGGACTGATTGGCTATGCCCGGGACGGAAGGATCACGAGCTGCCGTGTCGAGGGCGGCAGCGTCTCAGGAAATGAGGAAGTGGGCGGACTCGTGGGACACAATCGGGACAACAAAATCAAGGATTGCTATTCGACCTGCACTGTTTCGGGAAATGAGAAAGTCGGCGGATTGATAGGAAGGAACAGTGGAGGGACGATCACCAAGTGCTATGCTACAGGCAAGATTTCGGCAGATGAAAATGACGTCGGCGGGCTCATAGGATACAATTCGGGCCCGGTGACAAACTGCTTTGCCGCGGGCACCGTTCTGGGAGATAGGGATGTCGGCGGTCTGGTGGGAGATAACAGTGGCTCAATCGCCAACTCCTGTTCAAGAGGCGATGCCTCGGGGGAATACAGCATAGGCGGCCTTGTGGGGGGCAACAATGGTGGGACAATCAGCAACTGCTACGCCAGCGGTACGGTTGCAGGAGATCGGAACGTGGGGGGGCTGGCAGGTACCAACACGTGGCCGGGAAGAATCGCTTACTGCTATTCAACGGGCGATGTAACGGGAACGAGGGATGTCGGTGGTCTGGTGGGATGGAACTACGAAGGTTTTGTAAGCACCTCTTTCTGGGATATTCAGACCAGCGGTCGAAGCAACATGTGTGGACGTCAAGACCAGGGAATAGGCTGCGATGATAGCAACGGCAAGACCACGGCTGAAATGCAGACGGAAAGTACGTTTTTGGATGCCGGCTGGGATTTTGTGGCTGAGAGCGTAAATGGGACCGAGGATTTCTGGAGCATTTGTGATGGGATGGATTATCCTAAATTGGCTTCGCAATTCCTTATAGGAGACTTTAACGGCGATAGTAAAGTGGACTTTGTGGATTTTGCAGTTTTTGCCGAGCGATGGCTGTCAGACGACAGCAATTTCTTCTGGTGCCGCGGAGCTGACCTTACCAACGATGGCATTGTTGACTTTAGCGATTTGAAAGAATTCGTCGAAAACTGGCTGGCAGATGACATAGGGAATCCGGCAGCAATCGGTTGTGTTATCATTGACGATTTTGAATCCTACAATGACCTTGACCCCAATGATCCCGAGAGCAACAGAATATTTGACATATGGTTGGACGGATATGACAACCCGGCAACAAACGGCTCTGTCATTGGCTATTCTTATCCTCCTTACGCCGAGCGAAGCATTGTTCACAGTGGCATGCAGTCGATGCCGTATTCTTACAACACTTTCTTCAAGTTCTCGAAGGCTGAACGGTTGCTGAGCCCGCCGCAGGATTGGACCGAAGAAAGTGCTGGAGGATTGTTCCTGTGGTTCCGCGGTGATAAAGCTAACGCTCCTGCGCCTATGAATGTTGTTCTCAATGGCAGTTCGGCAGTCTATCATGATAATCCCAACGCGGCAAGGATAGATACCTGGACGGGATGGACTATCGACCTGCAGGCGTTCACGGGCGCGGACCTTGCCAATGTCATTTCTATCGCTATTTGTTTCGGTGACCAGAACGATCCGCAGCCTGGTGGTCCGGGTAAAATGTTTTTTGACGACATTCGGCTGTATCGGTTATTACCGTAGCCGGAACCGGCACAGAAAACATCTGGTGGATTCTCGAAGGCCGGGACTATCCGAGACTTTGGTGGGAAGAATCCGATTTATGATTTACTATTTATGATTTATGATTGTTCCCGCGTAATCCGCGGTTAATGAAAAAGATTATCCACAGCACGCAATACGCACTACACAGTCCTTGGGACTCCTTACGGAGCACGCAGTACGAACAAAGGACGCCGTCTCACGGAGATTTATTTTAAATATGCCCGCCTTTATGTGTTATTTTTCGTATAATGTATAACAAAATAGAATACGGGAGACTGGATAACAGGATGACAGGGATATATAGAACAAAATAAGGAAAAAATCTTTTATAAACACAAGAATCCATATTCACCCCTTGAGATAGGCGTAGCCGTCATCTCACAGGGTAAATCGTTGTAAATCTGTGTCTAAATATAACCTTATTTGAAAAAACAAAGCCAATGTTAATATGGGAAAAATAGCATTAAGTCAATATTAACAATGGTTTATGGAGATTTTGATGGACCGAGGCGGCGAAAAAACAAACCCAATTCAAAGCCAAACAAAGCCAATCTTATTTAGCCCCCAGATTTTCTGGGGGTTGAAAACCCGAGTTGAAAAAACAAAGCCAATTTGTACCGGCACGAAATATCATAAACTCTTATTTGAAAGGAATATATGGCAATAATACGTCCTTCAGGGCACGAAAAAACAAAGCCAATTCAAAGCCAATCCGTCAGGAACGAATTGCCGGACAGGTTTATTAGCGTTCAGTGTTCTCAGCCTTTGAGGACGGCCAAGGGGACCATTCGGGCAACAGGTTTGGCCCAGCCGCACTCGACGACTATTCGGACGACCTCGTCGATGTCTTTGTAGGCGCCGGGTGCTTCTTCCTTAATTTTGCTCCTGTTGCCGGCGATGAGCTTTACGCCCTCCATGCTGCGTTTGAACTGCTCGTCGCTAATCAAAGCGGGTGTGATAATCCTGCCTCTGCGGGATTTTCCGCGAGCGGCAGTACGGCTCATTACCCTGCCCGCACCGTGGTTAACCGAACTGAGAGACTCAGCGGAATTGCCCGTTCCGACAAGCAGATAACTTGATGTGCCCATTGAGCCGGGGGTAATTATGGGCTGGCCCGTCTGTGCGAAAACGCTCGCCGCCATGCGCTTCGGGCCAAAGGCGCGGGTGGCGCCTTTGCGGTGGACCCAAAGCTCGCTGCCGCCGTGTTTTTCGAGCTTGGCCATATTGTGGGTGACATCGTAGATAAGCTTCAGCGGTGTGGGGCCGAACATTCTGTTAAAGCAGCGTCTGACGAGCAGCGCCATAATGTGACGATTGGTAAAGCCGAAGTTAGCGGCGGCGGCCATTGCGGCAATGTAGTTCTTGCCGGCACTGCTGTTTATGGGCAGATATGAGAGCATTTTGTGCCGGTCGGCATTCTCAGGCCTGGCGGCGGCGACATTCATATATTGGTCGGCAATTTCGTAGCCGAACCGGCGCGAACCGGAGTGTATCATGACAACAATCTGATCTTTGAAAAGTCCAAAGGCTTTTGCCAAATCGGCGTTAAAGATTTCCTGGACATATTGAATTTCAATAAAGTGGTTTCCGCCTCCGAGCGTGCCGAGCTGGTTACGTCCTTTTTCAATCGCAGTTTTCGGAACCGCGCCGGGATTGGCGGGCAGGCGGCCGTTCTCCTCGATTCTCTGGAGGTCATCAGTAAATTGATCCGGGTCGAAGGCTTCCCACGCCCGGTGGCCGCTCCGTTGTGCGAGGGCCGGCACGGCAGCGACTCCCTGGTTGATAACAGCTTCGATCCCTGCTTTGTCCAACTGCAAATTTTCTCTGCCCTCGCCGAGCGGGACATCGCGGGCAATATCGGCAGCGATTTTTTCGGTGTTGATTTCGCCTCTCGAAAAAGGCGTATGCAG
>CAZSOR010000212.1:0-1098 GCA_964608395.1 uncultured Pirellulales bacterium | reverse complement strand
AAACGACAAAAAGATGGACTTTTTAGGACCCTGAATTCACTTGACAAAAGCCGGTTTTAAAGTTAAAGTGGATAACGTTGAACGCAGATATAAGCTGGGAATTGTCTATTTCAATGCCGGTGACTTTTTAGGGTGTTTGCAAAATGAAGATAAAATGGGCGTTTTTTACTGTTCTGACAGCATTTTTTGTCTTAGCAATCAATTCGAATGCGGTAGCCGTCAATACGAAAGATATTGATGCTGTACTTAAAAAAGACGTGATTGATGATCAGGACAAAAAAATCATTGATGATTTTCTTGCCCAGGCGGTGCTTGAATTAGTCAAAACCAAGGATTTTACATCCATTGCACAGGTTCGCTCTGTCATTCTGAGCAGAAAGAGCGCCCAGAGCCAATACGCTCAACAGTTCTCTGAATCGGCTTATCGACATATCCAGAAAGGCTTTGAGCAGACCCAAACCTTAAGGCCGGAAGAGCGAAAAACCAATGTTATCATTAGTCTCCTGATTTTGATCGATGGCCTGGAAGACCTGCGTTTGGCAGATATGGCTATGGGCATGCTAAAAGACGAAAATACCGTTATTCGATACTGGGCGGTCCATTGCCTTACCAATCCAGCCATTGTACAGCAGCTAAACTCGGACACAACGTCAAATCCAGATCTTGCTATGGCCATCACAGAACTACTCAAAGAAGTGGTCCAGACCAGTAAGCCCGAAATAATAGTTCATATAGCCAGATTCGCGACTAATATAAACATTCCAGAGGGCGGGGAATTACTGCTGCAAGTTGCCGATGATCGAATTAAAAGATACGCTGAATGGACAGTAACGTATGAATTCTACGATATTATAATATTAAAATTGCTCGAAAGTAAAATACCTTTGTCTTCACAGAGTATCGGTGCACCTGCACCTGCAGCAAGCCTCAGCAAACCTGCTATAGCTCGTCGTTTCGCCCAGTTGTATTCTTACGTAATACAGCGGTATATCAAAGGCAACAATGTTTTGAACGACACCCAGAAACAGCATTTAGCTTCCGTAATGATTGAGATCGAAGAAAAGTGTATCAGCCGGCTTATGGGCGGAACACAAACAA
>CAZSOR010000211.1:0-8063 GCA_964608395.1 uncultured Pirellulales bacterium | reverse complement strand
ACGAACAGGCGATTGTCACCCTCGAAATCGACAGGGATGGCCCCCTTGGGATTGAACAGAACTTTGTCGTATTGGCGCAGCGGTATGTCCGGCGAGTGTTCGACCTCGGCGGAAATTGTGATGATTCGGCCGGTGATTGTGGGAATTTCGATATTGTCCGGAAGCTGGATCCCGCCCCTGGTCTGTTTCTTATCCTCGTCCTTGCGAATCAGGACGCGCTTGCCTATAGGCTCGACCGTCTCAAGTGGATTTGTTTCCGTTCGCTTGTCTTTACCCATTTCCAATCAATCCCCGGCAAAAGAACCTGTTTTGAACAATACAATTATTATACCTATTCGTTAGCAGCTTTGCAACTTCGATCCTCACTTCTGCAATCTTCTAATTTCTTCCCTAATTTCTTCGATCACTTCGGTGTTATATATTTTATTCTTCTTGCCGGATTTGACCGAATAAACGAAAAACACTTTGCCCCCGAATTTCTCTTCAAATTTCTTGTGATTCACTTCATGCATTTTATCCCACTGATATTGATCTAATGCCAAGCCGGAAGATATAGGCTTGATTTGAAGCCCAATATACTTTTCACCTACCTGAATGTAAAAGTCCACATTGTAAGTTCTGTCCCATACGTCCGGAGCCGGATGAACCTTGGTTTCCAACTCTTCCTCTAATTGTCCATACACCGTATCCACTTCCGATCTGTAACCTTCGTATGTTCTGTTGAGAACCAGGTTATAAGCATAGTCGACACATTCTTGCTCCTCGATGGATTCCAATTCGTTTTGTACTAACTTCAGAGAGTTTCACATAGAGCCTTCGTCCTAGATCCGCGATGTATTCCCTTGTTACCTTAATGCCATTTCGCTTCTTTTGTGTGGCGTTGTCAAAATAGAAAACCTCCCATTGCTCAAATGATTTCGGAGAACATTTCCTTATCAGTTCAGAAGTAGGACCCACACTGTGCGCCTTATTGAGTGCCCAGCGGTTCATCGCATAATTCAAGAGAGCTTCCCTCTTGAACTTGAAGTTCCTGCCTTCCCTGCCTGTTATCCATTCCTTTTCCATTAGTTTTTCCCGCTGTTGCCAAGAACTTGTTTTTGAATTGATAATTCAGCGAAGTATCAACATCGACTAATCCTCTTTTTATCAGGTGCGCATTCAGAAAGGTCTTGTTTTGCAAATACAAGTAGCAGAGTAAGTTGTTGTCACGATCGTGTTTTACAACATCAAACTTCATAAAAACCTTTTGCCCGTGTGTCTTATCTCTTAGAAACTGAATTGCTTGGCTACTCATTTTAGGTTTTTCTTTTATACCCAGCAACCTCACTTTCAACCCATTTCCTATAACCAAACGCTCTGGTGAAATGACATCTTTCACACCGTAATATTCTTGTTTTTTTGGAGTGTGATTATTGATTTTCGAGCCGAACTGTAGTTTTCTCGGATCGATTTTTTTGTCGAATTCAATGGGATCTTTGAAAACATAAGGCAATTGCTTGACCGTTTCTTTATAGTCAACATATACACTATCTTGCCTAACTATTTCAAATTCAGCTTCTTCAAACATCATCTTCTGATGTATCCCTAACTTCTCTTTTATCAGCGGCAGGAATTCCGGATTTATCTCGTATCCAACGGAATTTCTGCTGAGTTTTTTGGCTGCCAGAGAAGTTGTGCCGCTGCCAAGAAAAGGATCAAGTACCGTATCATTTACGAAACTGAACATTTTGATTAAACGGCTGGGTACTTCTTCAGGAAACATCGCTAAGTGCTTATCCTGCTTTTCACCCGGTATATTCCAATGGCCGGTGAAAAACTGGTTCCATTCTTCGATTGTCATTCTCGATTGTTCTTTGATTTCTTTGCCGACTCTGGGTGCGGCACCGTGTTTCTTGAAAATCAGGATAAATTCATAATCGATCTTGAGAATTCCATTTCTGGGGAAGGGAAATGATCCCATAATCGTTGCTCCGCCCGTAGTGTTACAGGTAGTAACCTTCTGCCAGATAATCGCCCCCATGTAATCAAAGCCTATGGTTTCGCAGAACTTTATGATCTCAGTTCTTATAGGAATAACCTTGTATCTTCCGTAATAAACGGAACGGGCAAACTGGTCGCCGATATTCACACATAAACGACAGCCTTTTTTTAAGACTCTATGGCATTGGTTCCATACTATGTTAAGGTTATTGATATAATCTTCATAGCTGTCGTCAAAGCCTATTTGACTGCCGTTTCCATAATCTTTGAGCTGCCAATATGGAGGGGATGTAATAACAAGATGGACCGACTCATCAGCCACCTCCGTCATATTCCTCGAATCACCAATAATTATTTTATGCTGCGTCATTCTTAGCTCATTAGTTTCTTTAGCAGCGCCCGCTGAAAGTGCAGGCGGTTTTCGGCCTGGTCGAAAATAATCGAGTTGGGCGATTCGACGACCTCGTCTGTTATTTCCAGGCCGCGATAAGCGGGCAGGCAGTGCATAATCTTCACGTTGTCCGGCGCGGATTTTACCAATTCGGCGTTGACCTGGAAGCCTGCAAAATCCGCCTGGCGCTTTTGCTTCTCAGCCTCCTGGCCCATGCTGACCCAGGTATCTGTATAAATGATATCGGCATCGAGAACAGCGGCACCAGGATCGTTCGTCTGCCGGACACAGTCGGCCGAGATTTCGTTTACATGTTCGATAGTCTCGGCGTCAAGCTCGTAACCGGCCGGCGATGCGACCACCATTATCATATGCAGCTTTGCGCAGGCATGCGCCAAAGAACGAGCGACATTGTTGCCGTCACCGATAAATGCGATCTTCACGCCCTCGTAGTCCTTGCAATGCTCCTGGATTGTAAGCACGTCGGCCATCGCCTGGCAGGGATGCAGCCAGTCCGTAAGGGCGTTGATGACAGGCACCCTTGCATATTTAGCCAGTTCGGTGACCGTGCTGTGCTCGAAGGTTCGGGCCATGATACCATCGACGTACCGGCTCAGAACTCTTGCGATGTCTTTGACCGGTTCGCGCTTGCCGATGCCGCCGATATCCTCCGGTTTGACGTAGATCGGATTGCCGCCCAGATCTGTCATCGCGACCTGGAAACTGATTCGAGTTCGCAGGCTCGGCTTTTCGAAAAGCATTGCGAGCGTTTTGCCGGTAAGGCACAAATCCTTGCCGCCGACGGTATATAGGCTCTTTAGCCGCACGCTCATCCGAAGTAATTCTTTTAGAAGTTCCGTCGGATAATTATTAATGGAAAGAAAATCCTTCATTATTCAACCTCACTCATAACACTATCAAGAATCTCAATGGCCTGGTCGATTTGGGCTTTCGTGGCAATCATGGCCGGCATGAATCGCAGGACTGTGCCGCTGGTGCAGTTGATTCGCAAACCTTTCTCCAGGCATTTATCGACGATATCATTGCCCGGGCTGGTTAACTGAACGCCGATCATCAGGCCGATACCACGAACGCTGTCTATGATGAAATGTTTCTGTTTCAACTGTTCGAGCTTGTCTTTTGCGTATTGGCCCATCTCAACGGCGTTTTCAAGCAGCTTGTCTTCTTCGATTGCCTCAATTACCGCGATGCCGGCAGCGCAGGCCAGGGAGTTTCCGCCGAACGTCGAAGCATGTTTGCCGGGTACCAGCGAAGCAGCGATTTCTTCTTTTGCCATCATCGCCCCGATTGCAACTCCGCCCCCGAGGGCTTTTGCCATCGTAATGATATCCGGCTCGACATCGAAATGCTGGTATCCGAACCATTTTCCGGTCCGGCCGATTCCGGTCTGGACCTCGTCTAAAATCATAACCGCTCCGTTTTCATCGCAGAGCCGGCGAATCGCCTGTAGATATTCGGCGGTCGCTATGTTGATTCCGCCCTCGCCCTGGATCGGCTCGACCATGACCGCCGCTACCTCGTCGCTGAATGCCGATTCGAGTGCCGCAACATCATTGAACGGCACATAAGTGAAACCCGGCAGCAACGGCAGAAAGCCCTCGTGATATTTCGGCTGAGCGGTCGCAGTTACCGTGGCGAAGGTTCGGCCGTGAAAGCTGCCCTCGGCGGTTATGAATTTATACTTTTCCTGTGCCGTGTGCAGGCGTGCCAGTTTCAACGCCGCCTCGTTGGCCTCGGCGCCGCTGTTGCAGAAGAAGCACTTGCCGCCGAACGCCCGCTCGCTCAGCAATTTTGCCAGCATGCCCTGCGGCTCGGAATAAAAAGTATTATCGATATGCAGAAGCTCGCCGGCCTGTTTGCGCAGGGCCTCGACGACCCTGGGATGGCAGTGGCCTAAACCGCTGACGGCCCATCCGGGGAACATGTCCAGTATCTTATTGCCTTCGGCGTCATAAAGGTAACAACCCTCGCCTTTGACGATTACCCGCGGCAGACGACCATAATTGGCGATAACATACTTGTCAAACAATTCAATTGTCTCCTGTGTAGTCATAATTCGTATCTCGTTTCTCGTGCTCCATTTATAGAAGCACTATTTCCAAATTCTCAATTCTACATTCTTAATTCTTAACTATCTGCGTTCCGATTCCCTTGTCGGTATAAATTTCGAGCAGCAGCGAGTGGGGAATCCGGCCGTCGATAATATGCGCCTTGCTGACCCCGGCATCCAGGGCCGTTATACAGGCCTCGACTTTTGGGAACATCGCATCGGTGATAATTCCGGCGTCGATCATCTCCTTAATCTGCTCTTCATTCAAACTCGATACCCAGCTTTCAGGATCTTCGATGTTGGTTCGTATCCCGTGAGTATCGCTGACGACAACGAGCTTCTCAGCAACGACTTCGGCGGCGACCATTCCCGCGGCGCTGTCGGCGTTAACGTTTAATTTTCCGCCAGCCTTATCCTTGGCGACTGAGGCGATTACCGGTATGGTCCCGTCGGCACATAATTTCCTGAGCAATTGTCCGTTCACATTCGTGATTTGCCCGACCAGTCCGACGTCGATTTTTCGCCCATTTTCGCCGGCAAGTCTCAACAGCTCGGCAAACAATGCGCAACTGCCGAGCGAATGCAGTCCCATCGGCTCGCTTCCCAACTCGGTCAGCATCTCACAGAGCGGCGTATTGATTTTGTGCACGAGCGTATGCTCGGCGATAGTCAGGGTTCTCTTATCGGTATATCGCCGGCCCTGCACCCAGACCGGTTCTAAGCCCGCTTCGTTCATCGCCCTGGTAATAGCTTTACCGCCGCCGTGGACGATAATCGGCCGCATACCGACCGTCGCCATAAAGGCGATATCGGTCAGCAGCTTTTTTTGCAGAGACGTATCGTCCAGGATGCTTCCGCCGAGCTTGACAACTACGATCCGCTCGCGGAAACGCCTGATATACTCCATCGCCTCAATTAACGCACCAGCTTTTGCAATAGCCTTTTCCATGGAAACTATCCTTGAAAGTAATCGCTTGAGTAAGCCGCTTAATCTATTGATTTTCCCTCGTTCCGTCAAGGCATATTTATTGTTGCTATCTTAAAAATTATTGACTTTACGGCGATTTTATTGAAATTGATTTCGAGAATTTCTGTTATTATATGCGCGAGGATGGTATACGTTTCGATTACCTTGGAAAAAATATGGTTCAGTCGACTAATAAAAACAAAATCAAGACGACTCGCCCGTCGAGTCTTGACCTCAAGGCCGGCCAGAGACTGGGCAAGTACCGGCTGGCAAAATACCTCGGCGAAGGCGGAAGCTGCGAGGTCTGGAAGGCCCGGGATACTGTCGAGAGTATCTGGGTGGCCCTGAAGATACCGCTGGCCGACGTGAACGGCAAGCGGGATAACCAGGCTCTGCTTCGTGAAATCCGCTTGGTCGCACAACTACGCCACCCACACATTATGCCGGTTAAGAACGCTGATATTATAGGCGGCCAGGCCGTCCTGGCAACCGAGCTGTCGGTCGGCACGCTGGACGACTGCTCAAGGCCAATGAGCGTCCGCAGAATCATCTCGATCGCCGCCCAGGTCCTTGACGGCCTGGCCTACGCCCACCGTAAGCGGATGGTTCATTGCGACGTTACGCCGGGCAACATTTTCCTGTTTCCGAACGGCCGGGCAGCACTCGGCGATTTCGGGATCGGCCTGAAGCTTAAAGGCCGAATGATAACCGTCGACGACTTCGGCACGCCCGGCTACGTCGCTCCCGAGCAGGCGTACGGCCGGCCGACCTACCGCAGCGATTGTTTCGCTCTCGGGCTCATACTGTACGAGTACATCACCGGCGTCCTGCCGAAATGGCCTTTTCGCTGGCCGCCAAAGGGCTGTAATCGACTCCGGGAAAAAACCAACCTGGCATTCGTCGCATTTCTCAAGCAGGTCCTGGCGGTGGATCCCGACAAACGATTCGCAAACGCTGAGAAGATGCGCTCGGCCCTGCTCCAAGCCGTGCCAAGGAAACTCAAGCTCGCCTCTTTCCTGAAATCGACCGGTCGGAAGAAGCTCGACTGGCAGAAGATGCGCCGGGCGGCGTTCATCAAACGCTACGCGGCAGTGGTTCCCGTCGTTTTCCGGTGCGTCGATTGCGGCGAGCCGATCGCCGAGAGCATGGTGATATGTCCATGGTGCGGCAGCGATCGCAACCGTTTCGATGCGAGCACTCCGTTCAGCCACGTTTGCACGCGCTGTCACCGGGGTGTTCTGCCCGAGTGGCGATTCTGTCCGTGGTGTTACGGGCCGGGTTTCGCTTCGCCTGCCGCGACACGTACGGCGGGCACTCGATACCACAGCCGCTGCAAACACTGCGGTGGAAAACTCATGCGCTTCATGCGTTATTGTCCCTGGTGCCACCGGAAGGTTCGACGGCCCTGGCAGGTTCGGCCCTTCCCGGAAATATGCTCCCGCTGCGGCTGGTCTGTGGATTCGACGTTCTGGAATTATTGCCCCTGGTGCAAGCAAAGCCTTGTCTGATTTATTGAAAACGAGGAATCATAAATGAACGAGAAGCCTGTAGAAATACTCGTTGCCGGCCCGCCTGCCCATTTCCGCTGGGGCGCCGAGACGCATGTCGGAATGGAACGCCAGGAAAACCAGGACAAATTCTTCGCCGACCCTGAGCCGGCATTGTTCCTCGTATCCGACGGTATGGGGGGCCACCGGGGCGGCGCCATCGCATCGGAAATCGTCTCCGAGGATCTGCCCGTCATGATCGAAAACGCACTCGACAAGCTGAAAGTCGGCACTCCGCGGGCAATAAGAGCCCTGCTCGAAAGAATGATTGCCGAACAGAGCAAACAATTGCAACTCGAAGGCACCAGCGAAACAGGTTTCAGGGATATGGGCGCCACGCTCGTCATAGTCCTGCTGAGAAAGAACCGATGCTTCGTTGCCAACCTCGGTGACAGCAGGGCCTATCGGCTGCGCAATGGTAGAATGGCCCAGATTACCCGGGACCACTCGGTCGTATCCGAACTCATCGAAAAGGGCCGTATCGAGCCCGAAGAGGCGGTCAACCATGAGGCCCGGGGCCAGATCACCCAGTACGTCGGTATGGAAGAAAAGGCCCGCTCCCATGTCCGTTCCTTCACTTTGAAAAAGAGCGACCGTCTCCTGCTCTGCACCGACGGCCTTACCGATATGCTGGACGATGCGAAAATCGCCGCCATTCTGAAGGCCGAAACCGATCCTCAGGTTGCCTGCAAGTCACTCGTGGCCGCCGCCAACAAGGCAGGGGGGCACGATAATGTCACGACCCTTGTCATCGACTGGCTCGGCCCCGGATAACTCTGAAATCCTCACCGTCATATACTGCCCCGGCACCTCAAACAAGTCCTTTAACGCCGGCTTATAGTCTTCGACGACTCTCGATAACCTAAAATGTCAGTCTTTCCCGCATCCGAGACCCGCCAGGAGCTTCCCCGCTTCCCTTTTTCCCCGCCCATTTTGTCGGGGAAGTCTTGAAATTGGCTTTGTTTGGCTTTGTTTGGCTTTGTTTTCTTCGCTGTCGCCAGCCGGATTATTTTCATATTCTCTTTTCAAATAAGACTTTGCGCCAAGCTGGACTACCGCAAATTGGTCGAGTAGACGTAATATGGCTGTGCCACTTAGGTAATGTTT
>CAZSOR010000210.1:0-8143 GCA_964608395.1 uncultured Pirellulales bacterium | reverse complement strand
CAACGCAAGATATATTGTGCAGTAAGTTTGTTCTTGGGACTGTTTTCCGGTTTAACCGACATTTGAATCTCCTTTTCGAGTTAAAATTTGTACTGTATTTGCAAAGAAAGATAGTCAGCTTCATTATCTTTTTCATATACATTCTTTACTACACCTTCACCCCATACGTGGTCATAGAAAGCCACAATATCACATTGTGGGTTCAGTACGTAGCTCAACATAATACTTACCTCCTGGGACAATGCATCATGGCCTCCACCATTTCGAGGAATATACCCGGAAATGTTACCGCTTTTCTGTGTCGGACCGGTCCCCATGTACCATCTGTCCGCACTCTCATCCAACTTAACTATATGATAATCCATTCTGGCAGTAAGTTTTTTGCTGGGTTTGGTAATCAGTTGCACAAAAAAATCTCTGTTGTTTTGAAGGTCATAATAGGGGTATAATTGGTACTTTCTCGTTCCAGGAGCCATCTGGAAAAAGGTTTCATGATCGCCATCAGACGGATTGCTGTCTCCTGAACCTATAAAATATCCTGTTCTAAACCAGGGTTTCCAAGGCATTTTTGTAAACTGATAGCCGATTTCACCGGTAATTGCGTAAGCTTCATGATCTAATTCATACCAATCACCAGCCTGCGCACCTCCCCACAACAGAGTGTCCAACTGGCCCGGCCCCAAATCAGATATACCTAGGATATGTCCTCCATACATTTGTACATCTATATCAGCATGAGAACAAGTTGAACACACATTATCAGGCCGGTGAGTACAATCTCTCTTGTCGTCGTAGTTGTAGAAAAACGCAGCGAATTCAGTATCGGGAAACAGCGAACCCTTTTTAGCCGTTAATGTGGTAGTAATAATGTCAATATCGTCGATAGTTTCGTCAATATCTTTCTCCCATCCTCCCTGAGTGGGGTAGAAAAATGAAGTGGTCAAATTAAATTTATCATCATCCCATCCGGCTAAAGCTCCATCAAAACTTCTGCCAAAAGCTGACCAACCGAAGGGGCTTATCATTCTGTCTGCAAGACGCATATTCTTCAGGATATTGAATTTTTTCCCGTCCTTCTTATCTTGCACTTCGAGACCATCGCTGTATTCGAATCTGCCCCCCCTAAAGAACAGTTTCGTATCAAAAAGGTCACTCAAATGAACATAGGCCTGATGAACACCAAAATCATACGGGTTCTCTTCCCGATTATGAAGATAATATAGCCCACCCATACCAAAAGGACCGGTCACATTTGAGACCGCATCGTCGGGTAAGCCAAACATATGAACATATTGAGGCTGAAAGAAAATTTCCATGTTTTCTGAAGTATATTTCAGGTTCAAGCGAGTTCTCTGAAAACCAAAAGTATAGTCATTATTTGTATTAGTGCCTTTATTTGTTTCAAACCAGTTCCAGTAGGCATATCTGAAAAGCACACTTCCCCCTAAGGTCAACCTCTCATTTTTGTCTTCAGACTCATATATCTGAAATCCTCCGTTAGAGAATGAATAGGGCCAGTCCTTCGCTTTAACAGTCTCGGCTTTAGCATTAGCAGCAAAAAGCATACCTACTGCTATCGATAAAGTAATAAACATAGATTGCGTGCCTCTATCTGACATTACTAATCTCCTTGTTTCAATTTGTTAATTGCTTCAATTAGTGTATTGTGATTTTGAACACCGACAAAACGCCGTATTTCATTTCCATTTTTGAATAATATAAGCGTAGGGATACTCTGTACTCCAAATCGTCCGGCAACCCTTCCAGCGTCATCAACATTAAGCTTAGCGATCTTCGCCCGGCCCTCAACGCTCTCGGCTACTTTTTCCAAAATAGGCCCCTGCATTTTGCAAGGTCTGCACCACGGAGCCCAAAAATCAACCAGTGTTACTCCATCTGCTATAGTTGTGTTAAAATTATCAGCGTTCAGGTGTATTAATTTACCCCTGCCTACCTCATTATTCTCTGCGGAACCAGCCATTGAGTTGCTCTGGCAATTAGGGCAAATATTACTTGCCGCGAGAACAGCGAGAACCGCTATTCCCGCCAATATTCCTGCGATAGTTACCGTTTTTGACATCTTAATCATTGTTATTTCCTTTAACTTTATATATTTCTTTAGCCTTGTCTGTTGATTCAGATTAATTATTTGACCAACGTCATTCCGTAGATGCAGAATGCAATGTAGTACGCAACCAACAGCAGGAGGAACAATACCAGCAGCCAGATTGCCAGCATTGACCCCTGCGGATGACCACAATGACGACAAAATAGACTATAACGGCTAATCTCTTTATCACACGCTTTACAATTTTGAAGCACTGATTTTTTCATCGAATCAATCTCCTGCAATTGCGTTAGTAAGGTTTGGCCCGGGTTTCCAAAGTAAATCCGGGTTTAAACAGCCGAACCAATCGCATCAATCAAGATTTCCTTGGGTTGTACACCGACAAAACGCCGCACTTCATTTCCATCTTTGAATAATATAAGCGTGGGAATAGCCTGCACGCCAAATCGTCCGGTAACGCTTCCGGCCTCATCAACATTGACCTTAGCAATCTTCGCCTGGCCATCAACGCTCTCGTCTACTTCCTGCAAAATAGATCCCTGCATTCCAAAAGGTCTACACCACGGAGCCCAGAAATCAACGAGTGTTACGCCATTAGCTATAGCCGCATCAAACTGACTGCTACTTAATTTTGTTACTTTCTTATCCTGTATCGTTTTTGTCCCCAAAACTTTCGTACGAATTCCTTATTTGTTGTTTGCCTGATAATTGCTTTCAATGCTTTTTGGTCTTACAATTATTATAAATGCAGTCCAAGAGCTCGATGACGTTTTTGTTTTCGATTCGGTAGTATACTTTCACTCCATCCCGGCGGCAATTCAGAACGCCTTTGTCTTTCATCATGTTTAGCTGCTGACTCGTGATGGCTTGCTTACCGCCCAGAGCTGTTACTATATCGCCTACGCACATTTCCTTTGCCTCCAGCAGTTCGATGATCTGCAGCCGAACCGGATGGGCCACAGCCTTCAAAACATCAGCTACTTGTTCTGCTACCTTCTTATCCATTTTGAAATCTCACAAAAAATTTGTGTTATATTATTATATAGTAATAATTCGATATATCTTACCGATTGTTCGCAAAAAAATAAAAGAATTTTAGGCAATATTTCAGACGAAACTCACATGAGAAGTCCGGGTTAGCTCTATGTCTTTTGAATTTATAGACTTAACCGAGTCTTTCCGAAAGATTGTAATTAAAAAATTCACTGCAATTTTTATAGACCATCTTGGGGGATAAGCAAGGATTGATAATATTCATCTTTTTATGAAGAAAATTGGGCACTTTAGATTTTTTTATGCTTGACAATACGAAAGCGTGACAGTTAAAATGGGACATAAAGGTAAGCTGGCGGGAGCTTACGACAAAAGGATTTGTTCAAAGAAAAGGAATGGATAAAATGAAGGATTTATTTACCACCGGGGAAGCTGCGGAGATTTGCAGAATAAGCCAGCAGACAATAATCCGTTGCTTCGACGCCGGTCGGCTGGAGGGATTTCGTGTTCCCGGCTCAAGATTCCGAAGGATTCCGCGCCAGAATCTTGTCAGGTTTATGAAGGAAAACAAGATCCCCCTCGATTCCATCGAGTCCGGCAAGAGGAAAATTCTTATCGTCGACGACGATGCCGAGATCATCGAGCTTATAGTCGATGTTCTTAATCGGGACGGCAGGTTCGAGACAAAAACCGCATCAAGCGGTTACGAGGCGGGAATGGCTACCCAGCGGTTCCGGCCCGAATTGATACTGCTCGATTATATGCTGCCCGACGTCAACGGCAACGTTGTCTGCCAGACGATCAGAAAAAATCCCGAATTCGAGAGCATCAGAATTATTATTGTAAGCGGCGTTGTGAAGCAGGATGAGATCGCTCAACTGCTTAAATCCGGCGCTCAGGATTTCATAAGAAAACCGTTTGACGTCGCCGAACTCACCGGCAAAATCACTTCGGTCCTGCAGATGAAATAACACGATTGTACCGGTGGGACTGCTCGAAATCTCGATGATCGATAAAGAACATGGACGACGATATGCCGGACAGGTTATCTAATACAAAAATCGCGGCACAACAGGTAGAGCTTGCTGTTGGCCGGCTCGAATCACTCTCGACGCTGCCCTGCGTGGGAGCGAAGCTGTTTTCCAGGCTCCGGCAGGGCCAGTTCTCGTCTTCATCGATTTTCGATATTATAGAATCGGACCCCGCGCTGACGGCCGGAACGCTTTCGCTTGTCGGCCGGCGCGGCCTAATCCGGCCCGGCGGAAGATTCTCGCTCCATCAGGCGCTCGATAAGCTTTCGCTGCACGAAGTTCGCGATATTGCTCTGTCGGTGAAAATCATGCCGGTCTTCGAGACGGGCGATGATGTTGCCGGCTATAGCATCCAGTCTCGAAAAGGGCTTATGCTTCACAGCCTCGCGGTTGCCTGTTGTGCTAAGGAAATCGCCGAGATCGCATCGCCTCAAATAGATCCCCAGTTGGCGTACTATGCCGGTTTGCTGCACGACATAGGAAAACTCGCACTGCAGGAGGCGATGCCGAAAAGTTTTATCCGTATTGTCGAGGATGCCGAATCGACGGAACAATCCTCCTGTGTAATCGAGCAGGAGTATCTCGGCTGCGACCATGCGATCATCGGAAAACATCTGGCTCAAAGATGGCGGCTTCCGAATCAAATTGCGCTTGCAATCTGGCTACATCACATTGAAGTTGTCGCCATCTCTGACCGGATGCCTGAAGCAAAAATCGCCGCGGTGGTGCAATTGGCCGATTCGATGTCACGGGAGTTGAACATCGGCTCGTCCGGCAGTTTCGATACGCCCGGGCCGCAGGAACCGATAGCCAAGTACCTCGGGATCCAGATCGATCAGCTTCAGGAGATTCGTCACAGTCTTCCCGCGGCGCTCGGTAAGAAGTCCGCGGCGCTGGGCCTCGATGTACCCGACAACGTGACGGAGTATTGTCAGTCCGCTCACGCCGTCGCGGCACGGTTCGCCCGACAGCAGGCGGAACTGTCGGATGAAAATCGCCGGCTTCAAAGCGCTTCGAGCCACCTCGATTTCGCGGCGGATTTCCTGCTGGGCGTCAGCCCGTCTGCCGCTGCGATCGACATAGCGGAAAACTTCGCCGCCCGCTGGCAGAAGTTCTATCAGACGGGGATGGTCTGCCTGTATCTGGTTCCGTCGAACGGAGTTGAAACACTCGAAGCAATAGTTGTGGAAAACCTCGCCCAATGCAATATCGTCACCCTTGATGTCCCCGCCAATACACCGGCCGTACCGAAAGCGATAGAAAACGACTTTGCGATTTTGAACGCTCATGACCATATCGACTGGCTGCTCGAACAACTCGACGCCGACTTCGACCGGAATCGAACCAGACTTCTGCCGCTGCTTTCCAACGGCAGGGCGGTCGGGGCAATCGCGTTCGAGCTTAATTATCCGGGTGACACCGAATTGTTCGCCGAAAGGTTCAGGACATCCGCCTCGATAGCTGCGATTGTTTTGGACATGGCGATGGGTCAGCAAAATCAGCAGAATTATGCCGAGCATTTTGCGCGGCTTATTTCAAAACCAGCTCAGGCGGTCGGTTCCCCGGACGCTGGTGTGACCGATCGGACGGCTCAGGCGGAGGATTCCCTGAATGCCCTTGCTGAGATGGCGGCAGGCGCGGCGCACGAGCTGAACAATCCGCTGGCAGTGATATCGGGCAGGGCGCAACTGCTTGCTGAAGCGCAGAGTGACCAGGAAACGAAGGAAATCTTAAAACAGATTTATGAAAACGCCCGCGAGGCATCCGGGATTATCGAAGATATGATAAGCTTTGCCGAACCGCGTCAGCCCAGGGCTGCCCGGACGGAAGTTAAAAAAATGCTCGATGAGGCGGTGCAGTTGACCAGCAGGAAGACGAATATCGAAAGCCTTGATGTCAATATCGAAGTTGCTGGGGATGTCGAGAGCGTTTTTATAGACTCGGCTCAGATTGTATCGGCAATTGCAAATATCATTTCCAACGCCGTCGAATCTTACGGCGACAAATCCGGGCCGATAGAAATCACCGCCGGTATCGATGAATCGGGCGAGCTGGTGGAATTGGCAATCAAAGACCGGGGCAGCGGAATGGAAGCCGAAACGCTGAAAAAGGCGATTCAGCCTTTTTTCTCGGCAAAACCGGCGGGGCGAAAACGGGGAATGGGGCTTGCCTACGCAGCACGGTTCATACAAATAAATAAAGGCTTCCTGAATATCGCAAGCGAGCCGGGCGGCGGAACTACCGTGACAACTTATCTGCCCCTCGAATAAATACCGGTTCTTTTTAATACCGGCAAAGACCGTTGGCTGTGTTTTATTGCTTTTAAAACAAAACAAGGGGCGCCGGTTTAAGCCGTAGCCCCTTATTTTTTGAAGGAGGAGGTTAAGTTTCATACCATACTACGCCTTAGCTATCGCTTTGTTCGTAACCGGAACTGATCGCAGCTAAAAAAATATGCGGATTTACCGTGCATTTCCTCGATTTAAGGCTGAAAAGGCGGGATTACTCAATGACATTGCCGGGTTCAGCAGCCGGTTTTCAACGATTGTCGTCGGCCAGCTCGAACATGGCGAGGATTCGTTCGAGAGCATCATAAGGTGCCGTGCCGATGTTCACGGTAAGCTTATCATCCCTGTTGGAAACGGTTCGAACGTGTCCGGCAGCAAACAGGATGTTGCTGGCCGCCCGCTTATGGCTCGTTCGGGTCTTGACCTGGAATGCCGCCAGCGAAGGATGCGCCAGAAACTGCACGTCAGCTACCAGAGCGGCAATGGTTTGACCTTTGCTGTTTTTGCCAAGGTCACTCAGCTTTATATGGGAGATATTCGGCACGCCGGTGAGCAGGGCCACGGATGCGTGACGGTAGTAATAGTCACTCTGTGCCTGGCCTTGTCCGACCCTGGCAAGTTGCTCTTTAGCCTCGGACGGCTGGTCTGCTCCCGGACAAAAATTGACTGTGGGCTGATGGGCGAGATAGTCTTCCAGCAGCAATCCCAGACCCACGGGAGCGCCGTCTTCCAGTGACAGCAAGCTGGTGACGTTGCCGGTCACCGTGTAGAAATTCGAGCCGGTGACAGGCCGGCCCGCGGGCCCGTACGGAATCGTGTCGCCGAAGTCCTCTGCATACATGTGTATCGCCACCCCCACCTGGCGGAGATTTGCCGCGCAGGCAGCACGATGCGCCTGAAGCTTGGCCTGGTTCAGTACCGGCAGCAATATCGCTATCAACAGGCTCAGTATGGCTATCACCACCAGCAGCTCGATGAGGGTGAAGCCCGCGTGCCGCTCGCCATTTTCGTTCGATGGATAGTATACCTTTCGCATTTAACTTCCCGGACAAAGCTCTCAAAATCCACCGTGTCCGGTCTGCTCCAAAATGACAATTACTCCTTAACCGTCAACGCTGCTTCCGGATCAGGCAGCGACTCGATGAGCCTGACGTTATCCAGGTCCCAGAATCCGCCGGGCTGGCCGGCTGAGCGAAGGGCGATGCCGATATTCATCCCCGCCCAGTCATCGCCGGGTTGAACCGTCGGCAGATACAACGAAAAATCCGTCAACCGGCTCAAAGACAGATCCGTAGCATTCACAGTATAGTTCACGATGTCTACTATGTCGGCTCCTTCGCGATAGAAAAGCGCCAACTCGAGTGTATCGACCGGCACCTCAGCGGAAGGTGGGAATCTCCATGAACCGCCTACGGCCACGGTCAGCCGGTAGTCGCAGCCAACCTTATACGTATCAGCAAGATCCTGTTCCAGGGCATTGCCTTGCTCGGACCCCATGAAGGCCAGTTGGCGCCCGTCGGCATTATCCTTGTGGTCCCAACTGTCCACGTCTGTACTGGTGAACACGCCGGTATTGGTACTCGCCAGGGTATCCATATCAATCTCCGTCCATCCGTCCATGTAGGGCACTGCCGGAAAGGCGTTAGGATCCACTACCGGGGTCTCGAACGAGGCATTCTCAATCGGAATCGAAATGGGAGCCAATTCGATTAGCCGAACGTTATCCAAATCCCAGAATCCGCCGGGCTGCCCGGCTGCACGAA
>CAZSOR010000209.1:4379-8165 GCA_964608395.1 uncultured Pirellulales bacterium | reverse complement strand
GATCAAAGATCTTAAAATCAGCCGGATTTTGCTGGGCGGCAACCTGCTGACGCATTTCACGCACAGCCGGGATTTGAAGTATGTTTATAATCTGACGGCGCACTATAACACTGAAGAAAAAATCTTCGAGACGATGGCGCTGGCCGAAGCTCACGGCGTCAACACGCTTGTCATCCACACCGCTCCCGGCGTTGTGAGCATGCTCAAAAGATACCGCAACAAGCAAGGCGGCAAGATTCAGTGGATAATATGCCCGACCGCCCAGGTCGATACGCAGCCGGAAGATTATCGCAAACAGGTCAAGCAGCTTGTCGACGAGGGAGTCGATGCGATTTATTTGTGGGGAGTTGCTGCCGATCGCCTTGTTTCCGAAGGTAAGGTCGATATGATTGCCAGGGCTGTGGAAATTGCCAAGGAGTACGATGTGCCCTGCGGGGTCGGAGCGCACGATATGAGAGTTATCAAAGAATGTGAGCGAAATAAAATCGACACCGATTTCTACATCAAGACGTTCCACCACCACAACTATCCAAGCGCGCCGAGGCCTGATGAACTCACGAGCATTTATGCCGAGGTTCCGGGCTACTGGTGCAACAACCCGCAGGAAGTGATCGATTTTATGAAAGGCGTTGAAAAGCCCTGGTTTGCGTTCAAGGTCATGGCCGCCGGCGCCATACCGCCCAATGACGCCTTCCGCTACGCGTTTGAAAATGGCGCCGATTTCGTGCTGGCCGGGATGTTTGATTTCGAGATTGCCGAAGATGTGCTAATTGCGAGCCGGATACTCAAGGACATCAAGAGGACTCGCCCGTGGAGGGCATAGTCCGGGCAGACTCTTAGCTATTCCGGTTTGCTCCGGCGATAAAAGTAGAAGCAAAAGGCGAAAGAAATTGCAGTTTTTACAAAAAACATTATAATTCATCAATAAGCGAAGCAAGCGGGACGAGCAGCAGTATCAGGCGTTTTTATAGATGTTTGATTATCAATGAAACACTGATTTTGAGGACAGAGAAGGCGATGAGCAAAGTTGATTCAGATCAGGAGATTCTGGAATACGCAATTTCCAGAGAAGTTGAGGCGTATTATTTTTACCTGGCATTAGCCGGCCGTGTGGATGATCCGAGAATGCGGCAGGTGTTTGAAGATTTGGCCGCTGAAGAGCTGGAGCACAAAGCGAAGCTTGAGCTGGAGATGATCAAAACAGGTAAAACCATGCCCGCCCAGCAGATGCCCTCGGGTCGTCCTGAGAGTGATTATATATTATCAGATAGCGATTCGCCGCTGGATATGGATTACACGGATATGCTTTTGCTGGGAATAGAGAAGGAAGAAGCGGCCTTCAGGATATACGTGAATCTTATACCGAACGTACACGACGAGGAATTGCGGGAAGTCCTTCTGGCACTGGCCCAGGAAGAGGTCCGGCATAAGCTTCGCTTCGAGACCGAATACGATATGCTGCACAGGAAGACCTGAAAGTCGCTGCAGAATATGTGCGTAAGAGCACAATAATGTGCGGGTGTGATAAACAGGTGTGTATTTTATTCTCGAGGTGCGGTCATGCTGGGCAATGAAAGTCAGAATTCGCCGGCTCCGAACGCCAACAAACGGGAGCAAGTGTCACGTAAGATAACTCAGCTCGTCGATAATCTGCCGCTGTTTCCAACCGATATCAATAAGCTTCTTAGCACTGCGGTAAAACCGGCCGAGGGCGGAACGGAAATACTCCGGCTGATAGAAAGTGACCCGAAACTACGCAGTCAGCTTTTGGCTTTGGCACGCTCGTATTTTGGCCGGGCGGAGGATTTCGAGAGCATCGAAGATGCCGTGCAGCACGTGGGGATTCGGCCTTTGGTGCAGTTGATTGGAATTTCTTACGCCAGAGAAGCGATTCAACAGGAATTTGCCGCATTGAAATATCTGAACGACTACGTTGACCATAGCGAGGACATTTACATCGCAACCGATATTCTGGGCGGGATTTGCTCACTGCCGAGAGAGCAGCGGCAGATGCACGCCCTGGCCGGGCTCGTCCACGACGTGGGCCGGTTGGCACTAATAGTGGCCGACAACAAAACCAGCTCACGAGTCCTGGGAACTTTGTGGGAGAGGATGGTTTCGGTCATTCATGAGGAGAAAGCGGAATTGGGGATGGACCACTGCGACGTCGGAGCGAGGATCTGCCGGAGGTGGAATTTCTCGCCGATCATTCAGGAAGCGGTCCTCAGACACCACTCGCCGATAATGAACGGCGACTTCAGTTTCGCCGGCGCCCTCATCTTTCTTTCTCATTTCGTCTCGGCCAGCGACCCGAGCGGCGAAATCATCGCGTCACTGCTCTCCTCCAATGTCCTGAGCAAGCTGGACTTGAATCCCGTGGATTTCGAAAAAGCCAGAGAGCAATACGAATCCCGAACGCAGAGCGGCAAGTGATAAGCCCGAAACGGATCGAGCCACGAGCTGCGGATCACGTCCGAAGCCTTCAATTGCTCTCGCCAACTCTATTTCTCACTTGAATTATAGTCGTCGGTCAGAGTCTGCATGAACACAACAATATCGTCGACTTCCTGTTCGGTAAGACCAAGGTCACCCAGCTCCTCGTTATTTACATTTGTGCGAACTTCCGGAGGCGCCCACGGCCCGACGTCCCTGGTATTGTAAAAAACGACGACCTGGCGAAGATTCTTGAAAAAGCCGTTATGAAAACAAGGTGCCGTCTTTGCTATATTTCGCAGTGATGGGACCTTGAACTTGTCGTTCTCAGAAGACTTGTTGAGTTCGCCGCCAAGCCCCAGATCGACAAAATTTACTCCATCCGGATTAAACTCTTTGGGCAGGTAGTAGAAAGGATTCTCAGGGTTCTTCGGCACGCCGAGGTTGTCGTATGTGAAATCCGTGAAAAGCGGCGGAGTCCCGTCGTCTCCCGGCTCGCTCGGGTGGCACTCGGCGCATTTACCTTTATCCTCGTCATCGAACAATTCAAGCCCCCGCAGTTCCTGTTCCGTCAGGGCAACTTTCCCCGCGAGGTACAGATCGTATTTCGAACTGAACTGATTCAACTCACTGGATTTCTCATAGTCAGCGATGGCATCGGCTATCATATCGTATGCTTTATTGGGATCATCGAACGCGGCGGCTCCGTAAACCTCCCTGAAAAGGCCGGCGTATTCTGAATTGCGTACCTTATTGACCACGGTTTTTTCGTCCGGATTTGCCATTTCCAGGGGATTAAGGAAAGGGACTTTCGCCTGCTCTGCGAGGTCCGCCGCCTGGCCGTCCCAGAACTGGCCCCCAACGTAAAGCTCTTCCTCGGCGTCGTAGTGGAATGGCGGACTAAAAGCGGCATAGGCTGCGGGCAGATCGTTGCGATTTCCAAAACGGTCTTTATGGACGCCCTGAGATACGGGATAGTCCACGTTCGGATTGCCAAAACCCGCTTCGGGGGCATGGCAACTGGCACAAGACTGCCCGACAGGCGTCGAAAGATTCTCATCGAAGAAAAGTTTCTTGCCGAGCGATTGTTTCTGTGTTAGAGCCGGTTCTGCCATAGATTTTTGGGAGGGCCCGCTCTCAGATAATCTTTGCTGTTCCTGAGGAGCAGAACTTGCTATCACGACAGATACCCAGACAAAAACAACGCAGTGAATTAAATGTCGCATACCATATCTTTCGGTCATATATTTGTTCATTACCCGTCTCTTTTTATGGCTGAGCCTTAATCATAATAATAGCAGATTCAATCGGAAAGTACAGGATTGGCTCAAACGCCTATCTGGGTCGAACGGC
>CAZSOR010000209.1:0-4279 GCA_964608395.1 uncultured Pirellulales bacterium | reverse complement strand
CAGATTCAATCGGAAAGTACAGGATTGGCTCAAACGCCTATCTGGGTCGAACGGCTGACTTCGATATGGATCAGGGAGTAGTGGTTTAGCGGCATTTCTTTTATAAAAAACTCCCTTTTCGGATTTGTATTGTTAATATATGGGCGTGTATGCGCTTATATACATAATGATAGCGTTGGCCGCTCTGGTGACACTGCTGCGGCTTAAGGTTAAGATCGGCATTGCGATGCTGGTTTCGGCTTACCTGGTGGGGGTGCTGCTTCGGGTCTGGCCGGCGGACGTCGGCAGGGTGTTGGCCGAAGAGTGGCACAGCCAGCCTTTGACGCGAACGACCGGCTACCTTTTCGTTTCGCTGGCCGCTTTGTTGCTGCTGGTGAACGTCATCGGTTCGGCGATGGAAGAGATAGGCCTGTCACGAAGACTGGCCCCGGCTATGCAGGGATTGTTCAAAAGCCGTCGGCTTGCTTTGGCGCTGATTCCGCTGATGATGGGAATGCTGCCGACGCCGGGGGGGATTATGCTCTCTGCGCCGATGGTGCGGGAAGCGGGCGATAAGATCGGCGTCGAGCGCAGCCGGCTGGCCGCCATAAACTTTCTGTTCCGGCATCAATGGGAACCGGTCTGGCCGCTCTTTCCCGCGGTGCCGCTCATTCAAAGCCTGCTCGGCATCTCCGCTCTGACGCTCTTCTGCTATCATATCATGCTGACCGGCGCGGGTATTCTGGTCAGTGTTATCGTGCTGCTGATGTTCGGCATCCCGCCGAAACGCCCCGAGCACGAGCCGGCCAAGCGTCACGTGGGTTATCACCTGAAAGATTTCTTTCACGCTTTCTGGCCCATTGTTTTTACCGCCGGTTTGTATATTGCTTTTGATGTGCCGCCGGCTATCGGCATCTTTTTAGCCATCATCGGATTGCTGGTGATGCACCGAGTTCCCTTCGGGCGATGGTCTGACGTTTTCAAGGCCGCCCGCGAGCCGGACATGGTCCTGCTGATTTTCGGCGCGCTTTTTTTCAAACTCAATCTCGAAGCCAGCGGAGCAATCGGCAGCGTCGTGGATTTTCTTA
The DNA here is from genome assembly GCA_964608395.1 of uncultured Pirellulales bacterium. Classification (GTDB taxonomy): domain Bacteria; phylum Planctomycetota; class Phycisphaerae; order Sedimentisphaerales; family Anaerobacaceae; genus JAFGPJ01. Next base: position 3,212 of record CAZSOR010000209.1, on the reverse strand, counting down.
TAAGCTCCCATGTACCGCCGCACGTGCTGCTGTTTTTGCTGCCTATGCTGGTCGGCTTCACGACGGGAGTCACCATGCCCACCGTGGCGATTACGTACCCGTTCCTGATCGCCTTTATCGGCACGGGCACTGAGGTTAAAATGGGTCTCGAAACACTGGCCTTTTCCGGGCTGCTTTTCGGCCTTTGGGTGACACCTGTCCACCTGTGCCTGCCGTTGTCGGCGAGTTATTTTCAGACTTCCCTGCTGAAAATTATTATCAAGACGGCATTGCCGGCGGTCGGTGTCGCTCTGGCCGGTGCTTTGTCGGCTTTCTTTTTCGGCTAAGTGCCATTCGTTCGACAAAGAATGCTAACATGCTTAAAGGTCATAATACATTTGAAGTTATATTTCTTGCCGGTTTTGTTGTCGGCTCTGTGGTGCGCAAGATCTTCACGGCCGGACGCAGAGGCGTCAAGGCCGAAAAGAAGTACGGCAGCGTGCTGGATATTATATTGGTCGGCACTGCCGGAGTGGGAATGGCCGTACCGCTTTTGTATCTGTTTACGCCGTGGCTTGACTTTGCGAATTATGCCCTGCCGGGATGGTGCGGCTGGGTTGGGACGGCAGCTTTTGCCGGGGCGATTTTCATGCTCTGGAGATCGCATGCAGACCTCGGCCGCAATTGGTCGGCGACACTGCGGATTACGGGACAGCACTCGCTCGTAACGAGCGGTGTATATCGCTATGTAAGACATCCGATGTACACGGCCCACCTGCTTTGGGCCATCGCGCAGGGACTATTGCTTGCGAACTGGATAGCGGGCTGGGCGTTTCTGGTGCTTTCCATTCCTTTGTACTTAGCTCGGATTCCGAAAGAAGAACAAATGATGCTCGAACACTTCGGCGAAGAATATCGCTCATACATGAGACGGACAGGCAGGTTGATTCCACGCATTTGGAAATAAGAACAAGGCCCGGCATAAGCAAATAGAGTAGTAAATCAAAAATCTCTTGTCGGATGTCTTTATCGATATACAATGATTGTAGAGAGCATATTTATTTTCGATCCAAATAAAAGTAAGGACAATTAAATGGATCGCAGAACATTTTTGAAAGCCGTGCCGGCTGTCACGTTACTGGCCGGGACAACAACCAGCTTCGGGCAGGAGTTGAAGACGATAACGCTCTTGGAACCGCAGAGGGACGGCGGCAAATCCGTGCTGGCGGCGCTGTGGGAAAGACAGACTATCCGCGACATAGGAACCGAGAAACTACCGGCACAAATGCTGTCCAATCTTCTCTGGGCAGCGTTCGGGATTAACCGCCCGAAGGGACCATCTGCCGGCGGGACGGGAAGAACCGCCGCGTCGGCCAGCAATTCGCAGGAAATCGACCTTTACGTAGCGCTGCCCGAAGGAGTCTATCTCTATGAGGCGAAAGGCCACCGCCTGACGCTCGTTGCCGCGGGTGACTTTCGCCGAAGGTCCGGCAGGCGCGCCGCCGCCAACGCCCCGGTCAATATCTTCTACGTCGTGGATATCGCCAGGTACGCCAGGGCGCCGTTTCAGGAGCCGGGCTTGAAGAATACCGATGTGCAGAAGTCATATTATTACGTCGCCACGGGCTTAATCGCCTCGAACGTGTATCTGTTCGCCGCCTCGCAGGGCCTTGCCGCTCATTTCCACAATTGCGACAGGAGGAACACGCCCAAAGAGTTCAAGCTCCGGCCCGACCAGCACGTGCTCTTCGCCCAGACAGTAGGTTACCCGGCGAGTTGAGTGACTCGGATGCTTTGTACTGCAAAGCATATTTGCAAGGAAAACGAGAATGTCAAACAAACTGACTCGGCGACGGTTCTTAAACAAATCCCTGGTTACATCAGTAGTTGCGGCAGCGACCAAAGCTCTCTGGGCGGCGGGAAATTCGTGGGCCGGTAATCTGCCGCTGCGCAAAATCGGTAACGTTTCTATCAGCAGACTGATAATCGGCGGCAATCCTATCAGCGGCAATGCTCACAGCAGGGATTTGCCGTACGTGTCGTCTTTGATGAAGCGTTATTTCACCGATGAAAAGTGCGTTGAGACTTTACACTTGTGTGAAGAGTGCGGCATAAATACAGCTCAGTTTCGAACCGACAGTCACATCGTCAGAATTATGGACAAATATTGGAAGCAGGGCGGCAAAATGAAATGGATTGCCCAAATCAAGCCGCGAAAGCCCGATATAAGCGATATAATGAATGACATAAAAATGGCCTTCGATAACGGGGCTATTGGAGGTTATTTGCAGGGCCAGGTTGCCGATACACTTGTGCAAAGAGGTCGTATCGACCTTGTGCAAAAAGCATTTGAAGATATTAAAGCAAATGGAACCATCGCCGGCGTAGGTGGCCACTCGCTCGATGTTATTATTGCATGTGAAAAAGCGGGAATGAAACCTGATTTTTATATGAAGACGTTGCATCGCGGCGATTATTGGTCTGCCAGCAGACAACCTCAAAACGACAATATCTGGTCTGTTACCCCGGAAAAGACAATCGAGTTCTTCAAGCAGGTAAAAAGGCCCTGGATTGCTTTCAAAGTCCTGGCTGCTGGAGCAATTCATCCGAGGGAAGGATTCAAATACGCATTCGAAAACGGCGCGGATTTCATCTGCGTAGGAATGTTCGACTTCCAAATCAGGGAGAATGTCATCATAGCAAAAGATGTATTAAACATAATAGGTCAATAAAAGGATGGGTAGTTCGATTGCCCAGGCTGAATTAACAGCATTTGTATGATCCCTTCTGTTCGAAGCCGGATTCCTCCACTGCGCGATGCTGCGTATCGCTCCGGTCGGAATGACAATGAGGACTTTTGTCACTTCGTGTGATGGGTATCTCACCATGTCACTTCAAACGCAGGGCAACGCCGCACATGCCATTACGATCGATGGTCAACCTCCCATCGAGCGAAAGGCAAATTCCCATTTCGTTTCGACTGAAGGGTAGCCTCTCCAACGTCATTTCGAGCGAATGGTATCCTTCACTATGTCACTTAGGGCGAATGATATCCTTCACTATGTCATTTCGAGCGAAGCGCAGCGCAGTCGAGAAATCTGGCTGCCGTACGATATCATTCGTACCAGCCGTCACTGAGGTCACGCCAGTCAGAATTCTCCTGCGCAATCAGCCGGAGTTTTTTTCACGGCGCCATCGCTTGAGCTGCTTTTCTCTTGCGATGCCGGAAGATG
>CAZSOR010000208.1:2533-8374 GCA_964608395.1 uncultured Pirellulales bacterium | reverse complement strand
GTCAGCTTCCATTTGTGCCCCGGATAATCGACGCCGGTAACGATCAGAACCTTCTTTTTGGGCGTTTCGCTTTGGCCTTCTACCGAAGCTGCACTGATTTGACCACAACCCGCTGCAAAAATGACTAATGCTCCAAGTACCGCTGCGTACTTCATGACTACTCTCCTTGAATGCCAATGGAAATAGGGCCTATTCATGATTTTCGTACTATAAACGCCTTATTGCTGTCTGTCAAATCCTATTTCACATTGGATCAGGCCTTAAATATAACAAGGCAGTTGCATATCCCGCCCGGATGTGATATAAAGACTCCGGTGAAATATGGAAGTAGCAGAATTAAAATCAACAATATCAGAATTGTCGGCCCGGGTAAATCAAATCCGGGACTGGCTTTGACTTGCCCAGCAAGAAATCCCAGCTACAAAAGCTCGAAAACCAGATGTCCAGGGAAGGATTCTGGGATAATCCCGATTCGGCGCAGTCGACCGTCTCTCGGTTGAGCGCACTGAAGTCTATCATTGAGCCGGTGGAAGAAATGCACCGCGAGGTCACAGACCTTCAGGAACTGTTCGAGCTGGCAGCGGCCGAGTCGGACCAGGACGAATTCAGACAGTTGGAAGATGATCTGGAGACACTAATCAAAAAGTGCGAACAGATCGAGCTGGCAGGATTGTTGTCCAGGCCCGAGGATACGAAGAATTGCTTTTTCAGTATCCACGCCGGAGCGGGAGGAACCGAGAGCTGCGACTGGGCAAACATGCTGCTCAGAATGTACACGCGGTATTTCGAAACAAACAAATACAATTACAAGGAGCTCGATATTACGCCGGGAGAAGAGGCGGGAATTCGCTCGATAACACTGCGGGTAAGCGGGCCTTTTGCATTCGGCAAGTTCTCGTGCGAGACGGGAGTGCATCGACTTGTACGGATAAGCCCGTTCGATGCGAACAAACGGCGGCACACGAGTTTTGCAGCGGTGGACTGCATTCCGGAATTCGAGGACGATATCGATATCGAAATAAATGATGACGACATCAGGATCGACTTTTATCGCGCCAGCGGCGCCGGCGGCCAACATGTAAATAAGACCAGCTCGGCGGTGCGGATTACACACGAGCCGACCGGTATCGTGGTGCAGTGCCAGAACGAGAGAAGCCAGCATAACAATCGTGCCCAGGCAATGAAAATGCTCAAGGCAAAACTGTACATGCTCGAGCAGCAAAAACGCGATGATGAGATCGCAAAACTGTACGGAAATAAGGGCGAGATTGCCTGGGGAAACCAGATAAGAAGCTACGTCCTGCAGCCTTACCAGATGATCAAGGACCATCGAACCAACTTCCAGGTCGGTAATGTCGAGGCCGTGCTGGACGGAGATATCGAAGGATTTATCGAAAGTTATCTGCGACATAGAGCAAAAACAAGCGGTACGAAAAAATAAACATTAAAAGTAAAGGTTAATAACAATGAAAGATATTATCGACGTCGAATTGAAAACGCAGAAAGTGGATTTCAGCAAGTGCAAAACAGATATACTTGCCGTAGGGCTGTTTTCTGACGCCAAAGAGCTGGACAAACTGAACAAAGAGCTTAACAGCAAACTGGACGGCACTATCGGCCGGTTGCTGGAATTAGGTGATTTCAAGGCAAAGGACGGGACAAGCACAGTAATTTACGGCAACGGTGAAACAGGAGCCAAAAGGATTCTGCTGGTCGGCCTTGGAGAGAAGAAAAAGGCAACACTGGATACGGTTCGTAATGTAGCGGCACACGCGGCAAAAACGTCCGTAGAGCTTAAAGCAAAGACGATGAGCCTGGCGCTGCACAGAGCATTCGGCGGACGGTTCGATCTGTCCGCGATGGCCCGCGCTTTCGGTGAAGGGATATATTTCGGCAGCTATCGCTACGATGAATTTATCACTGAGAATGAGAATGGGCGACTAAGTTCTCTCGAGGTCGAGCTGATCGATCCCGATTCGGCGAAAATACAAAAACTGAAACAAGGACTCTCGGACGGCATCGCAATCGGTAAAGCGCAAAGTTACGCCCGAACGCTGGCAAATCGGCCGGCCAACGTGATAAATCCAGCCGAGTTAGCGGCTGTCGCAAAAGAATTAGCTCGCGGCTCGAAGAGACTGAGCTGCACGGTTTTTGACGAAAAGCAGATGACTGCAAAGGGAATGGGCGGGGTGCTTGCAGTCGGCTCAGGCTCACAAAACAAGCCGAGATTTATCATTTTGAAATACAGCCCGCCCGGCAAAGCGGCCAGCACTCTGCCAACGGTCGCGCTGGTCGGCAAAGCAATCACATTCGATTCGGGCGGAATCAGCATCAAGCCGTCGGCGAATATGGATGAAATGAAATTAGACAAATCCGGCGGCATTGCCGTATTGGGAGCGATGAAAGCGCTGGCCGAGCTGGCGCCGCCCGTGAACGTTTATGGAATCGTACCGTCGGCGGAGAATATGCCGAGCGGGACGAGCTACCGGCCCGGCGACATTATTAACACATTCAGCGGGAAAACCGTCGAGGTCCAGAATACCGACGCCGAAGGCAGAATGATTCTTTGCGACGCCATAAGCTATGCTGTCAAACAGAAATGCGACATCATTATTGATATCGCCACGTTGACGGGAGCGTGCGTTGTCGCACTCGGCAAGTATATGGCCGGGCTGATGGGCAACAATGACAGACTGATTAAAGATTTGCAGAAAGCCTCACAGGCCAGCGGCGAAAAAGTCTGGCAAATGCCAAGCGGCGAAGATTATGCAAAAGAAATGAAGAGCAAGATAGCGGACCTGAAAAATATAGGCAGCCGCTGGGGCGGAGCGTGTACGGCAGCCGCCTTCTTAAGGCAGTTTGCAGGTGACACAAAGTGGGCACATCTCGATATTGCCGGCGTCTGGAGCTTCGAAAAGGCCACGGAGTTTACGTCAGAGGGAGCCAGCGCTTTCGGAGTCAGGCTGCTGACAACTTACGTGATTGGTCTCAAGAACAAGAAAAAATAATGACCTGTTAAAGAAGATATCCAAAAATGAGTAAAAAAATTAAAAAGGTAGATACTGAAAGAATTGAAAAGGCGGTCAAAGAAATACTCATGGCGATTGGTGAAGATTGCAATCGCGAAGGGCTAAAGAAAACACCCGAGCGGGTGGGAAAGATGTACGCCGAACTTTTAGCCGGGATGCGCGAGGATCCGAAAATCCATCTTCGCAGTGTCTTTACCGAAAACTATGACGAAATCGTCCTGCTGCGCGACATCCCCTTTTACAGTATCTGTGAGCATCATTTGATGCCGTTTATCGGCTCGGCCCACGTTGCGTATTTGCCGACCGGGATGGTGCTCGGCGTGAGCAAATTGGCCCGCATTGTCGATTGTTTTGCCCGCCAGCTCCAAACCCAGGAGAGATTGACGTACCAGATCGCCGATTTTATAATGAACAGCTTAAAGCCAATGGGCGTGACGGTAGTGCTGGAAGCGTCTCATAGCTGTATGACCATTCGCGGCATCAAAAAGCCCGGCTCGTCAATGGTAACATCGGCGCTCCGCGGCATCTTCAAGAAGGACCCGAGAAGCCGAAACGAAGTCCTGAGCCTCATGCACAAGTAAAAAACAGGGAGAGATTTGGCTGATGCACAAACTGGTCAGGCAGGTGCGATTCTCGATTAATCCATTCCTGCCGCAAGACAACCGAGGATATAATTCGTTCGCATCCAGGCCGGCGGGCGAAGGATTAGCCATATTTCTCGAATTGTCCGTTGAAGTCACCGGCCGGGTCGTGCCGGCGACCGGATTCGTGGTTAACGTCACCGAGATTGACAAGGCCGTTCGCGAATTTGCAGTGCCGATTTTTGCCGGGCGTATCAAGCAGGATTTCAATCGGGCAAAACATATCGGGCTTTCCGAAATAGCCAGGCTTTTAAGATCAGCGTGGGACCAATTGGCCGATAAGTTCGGGACGGTGAGCCTGAGTGAATTGAGTCTGAAGCTCAATCCTTTCAGGAAAATAGCTCTCGATTCGAAAGATTTGGATATGATTTATTTTTGTGAGAAGTTTGAATTTGCAGCGATGCACAAGCTCTGGAACGACGAATTTTCCGAGCAGCATAATCTGGAGGTTTTCGGAAAATGCGCAAATCCCAGCGGTCACGGACATAATTACATCGTCGAGGTAACGTTACAAATGCCGCCAAACAGAAATGACTTCGGCATCGGCGATTTTGAAAGAATAGTGGACGATGAGTTTATAAAACTGGTTGATCATAAGAATTTGAATGTGGATGTTGACCGGTTCGCCAAAACGAATCCCACTGTCGAAAATATCGCCGGCCTCGCATGGAATCAACTTGTCGGCAAATTCGGCCAGGCGAGACTGCACCGTGTGACCGTCTGGGAAACCGACAAGACATATTGCTCGTATGAGGGCTGATGCGACGTGAAAAACGCCTCTGGAACGTTACAAGCCGGCTCATGCCATCGAGAAATCCACACACTTTCCTGAAAATCAAACGTTTTGCGACCAATGCTATTAGCCCGGAGATGAAGAATTTATAGGACTCTACGATCTCGTCGTCTCCTAAGACAAGATCATCCGCCGGCAATCCCGCGATGGCGCCTTCCACAAGGCCTGTGGCTACTTGAGGTTATCGTCTTTGCTAAAGCTATGTTCTTTATTTGCCGATACTTATGGTATAGTCGAACGGTTGTTCGGCCGGAACCGGTTGGAGATCAGAATTAACCGGCTTGCCACCTGATTGATACGAGTTCGACCGCTAAGAAATATTTTCCATAGAAAACCTGGATTAAACAGCGAGGCTGCATTTGCTTTTTGCGCAGCCGACGGGGACGGAGTTCAAGCAGATTGACCCGGACGCAGGCAAATCTTTGGTATTGATTATTATTCACTGATCATTATTCTTTGCATATAGAAACTTATTCCAAGGGGCTTACATGAAAGCGTTAGTTACAGGCGGAGCGGGTTTTATCGGGTCTCATCTGACCGAACGGCTGCTCAAAGATGGTAATAAAGTGGCGGTCATCGATAATCTCAGCACCGGCAGTCTGGAAAATATCGAAAGTTTTAAAAATCATGACGGCTTCGAATTTGTCGAAGGCGACATTCGAAATGCCGAACTGGTAGAACCGCTGGTCAAGCAAAGCGATGTAATTTTCCATCTGGCTGCCGCTGTCGGTGTCAAGCTGGTCGCCGATGACCCGGTCCATACGATAGAAACAAACATTGGCGGCACTGAAATCGTGCTGAATCTCGCCAATAAATTCGGCAGGAAAATCCTAATCGCTTCGAGCAGCGAAGTTTACGGCAAAAGCGAAGCTGTCCCCTTTCATGAAGATGACGACATCGTGCTCGGCAGCACGTGCCTGTCCCGGTGGTCGTATGCCTGCAGTAAGGCGGTGGATGAATTCCTGGGCCTGGCTTTTCATCAGCAGTACGGACTGGATGTGGTCATCTGCAGGTTCTTTAATACAATCGGGCCGAGACAGACGGGCCAATATGGGATGGTCGTGCCCCGATTCGTTCAAACGGCACTAAATGGTGAAACACTTCAAATATACGGAACAGGAAAACAAACGCGATGTTTCTGTTATGTGGCCAACCTCGTCGAGGCTATCATCGGCCTGATGAACTGCGAGCAGGCGGCAGGACAAGTATATAATATCGGTACGAATGAAGAGATTTCCATCGAAGAGCTGGCCGATAAAATTAACAAGATAACGGGCAGCAAAAGCAAAAAGGAGTTTGTGCCGTATGAGGTCGCCTATGGAAAGCCAATAGATGATATGATGCGGCGTATGCCAAGCATAGAACGAATCAACAAGAC
>CAZSOR010000208.1:0-2433 GCA_964608395.1 uncultured Pirellulales bacterium | reverse complement strand
CTGCGAGGCCTGCGCATTCTAATCGTTCACGCCGGCGGAGATTCGAGACGCCTGCCTGCATACGGCCCATGTGGAAAGATATTTATCCCGGTTCCTTCTGAAAGCGACACCGCCATACCGCTGAGTTTGTTCGATCGACAACTGCCGATATACCTGAGGTTGCCGGAACCGGCGGCAGGTGTCGGCCAGGTCGTGATAACATCGGGCGACGTGCTGCTCAGATTCGAGCCGGCCGAAGTAAGATTTGCCGCCGAGGGAGTCACCGGATTATCCTGCTATGCTCTTCCCAAACAGGCAAGCAGACACGGCGTCTTTTGCAGAGGACGGGAAGATAAGGTAAAGCTGTATCTGCAGAAGCCCTCTGTGGCCAGGCAGAAAGAATATGGAGCAATCGACACGTACGGCCAGAGCTGCCTGGATATCGGGATCATGAACTTCGATGCGACCACCGCTGTTAAAATGCTGGAGATTTTCGGCGCTTCGGCCGGTGGGAACGGCAAACTCGCTCTAAGCGGTGAAATGGGACGGGCTGTCACCGAACGCGGACTGGATTTCTACCGTGAGATATGCTGTGCGATGGGCAGCGAAGCCTCCAAATCCGAACACGCCGAGTCTGCGCAAAACAGCGGCTCAAAATGGACTCAAAATCTGCTGGGGAAATTGTTTAAGGCTTTTTCGCCGGTGCCTTTCAGCATGAAACTCTTAAGGCGCTGTGACTTCCTGGATTTCGGGTCCAGCAGAGCAATTATCAGCAGCGGCACACGGCTGCTGCAGGAAGACCGGGGAGTGTCTAATTTGCAGACCTTCCTTGACATCAACAACGAGATAACCGACAAGGGCGTTGTCAAAGGCGTTTCTTCCTGGGTGGAGGGATGCCGAATCAATTCATCGCTAACACTGGGCGGAGAAAACGTGGTCGTCGGCGTCGACATTGACGAGCCTATTTCTCTGCCGCAGAGAGCATGTCTCGATGTTATCAGGGGACGCAGCAGTAAGGACAGAAGTGTCTGGTTCGTACGCTGTTATAACCTGGATGACACATTCAAGGAGACAATAGAAGAAGGCAGCAGTTTCTGCGGCCTCGATGTGTTCGAATGGCTTAACGCCATCGGCGCCGGGCCGGAAGACCTCTGGGATGCGGATTTGCCTGCCGGAAAGCGAAGCATCTGGAATGCCCGGCTCTTCCCGGCGGTAAAAACTCAAACACTATATAAACAATGGCTGTGGATGCTCGATCCGGCCGGTGCCTGCGATGAGGACTTCAAGGCATGGCAAAAGGTGGATAGATACAACCTCGAACAGATTTTATACCTCGCCGATTACAGCGATTTTTATAAACGACGTCACGATATTCGAGCTAAATTAATCCAAAAGTCTCTTCGGCAAATGTTTCGCCCGCGAAGTGAATTCTCAAGCTCCGAGCTGGTATACCTGCTGAATGATGCCGAGGATTTGAGTGCGTGGGTATCTGAGATTCTCACCGAAGCCTACTGGCATTTTAGAAACGGCAACAATGGAGGAACCGAATCACTCGTATTTCCACGCATTATTCATACGCTGGGTTCGGCGCTGGTCGAGCTTTACGAAGATACCGATCCCCCGCTGTCAAAAGCACTTCCGGGATTGAAGCAGCTTCTCAGTCCGGCACAGCATCAATGGCTGGTGTCTCTGGGGCTCGGTTTGAATTCGAAGGTTTCGATTGTTAAATGGGCGCGCCGCGCACAAAACATTGCATTCGAAAGTTTAGAGAAAGCTATTATTGCCGGCGGTGCCAGGCGAGATGTTAATCCTCGGAGCGTTTTACGGAGCGATGAAATTGTCTGGGCACGAGCGCCGGCGCGTCTTGATGTCGGGGGCGGCTGGACGGACACACCGCCTTACTCACTTGAACATGGTGGTTGTGTCGTCAATGCCGCGGTCAATCTCAACAGCCAGCCTCCCATCCAGGCCTACGCCCGTGTCATCGATAAGCCGGTGATTCGCATCAGTTCGATCGACCAGGGAGCACGGACCGAGATTACCGGTTTCGACGAGCTTCTGGACTATCGAAAAGCGACCAGCAGTTTCGCCCTTGCCAAGGCCGCCTTAGCCCTGTCGTGCCTGTCGCCCAAAAGGAACGGTGGCAATAAAAACACCAGCTTGAAAAGGGTGTTAGAACGCTTCGGCGGAGGAATTGAGCTAACCACCCTCGCAGCCATTCCGAAAGGCAGCGGCCTGGGCACATCGAGCATAATGGGAGCAGTGATTCTCGCAGCGATCCAGCGCATCATGGGCGTAGAATTGTCACAGCGACAATTATTTTACAGCGTGCTTCGCCTGGAACAGGCATTGACAACCGGAGGCGGCTGGCAGGACCAGATCGGTGGTGTAATCGACGGTGTGAAAATGATCGTCACCGAATCCGGATTTGTCCCCCACGCGAGAATCCATTAC
>CAZSOR010000207.1:5623-8441 GCA_964608395.1 uncultured Pirellulales bacterium | reverse complement strand
AGCCCAATGTAAGTCGTTCATTCAAATACAAGATTATTGGCGACAAAAGCATGGGCTTCCTGCATCCGGCGAGCCCAGCTCCATACGCACTCTGTAACATTTCCTTATACCAAAATAGCTATTTTTTGTCAAATAAAAAATGACCGATAAGAAGGGATTTTTGCTATAATTTATATAGGATTGGGTGCAGGTTATTTTGTTTGTCTAAGGGTGAATTCGGACGAAAGGCGCTTGCCGTTCGGGCAAAGACACGTTACCTGTAGAATGTAGTCCTGGCTGATGGATTTTTCGCATGGCAAACTGAACACGTAAGTCCGCAGGAAATCCCGCCAGGAGTCATTATTTTTAACCGGATCGGTTAAATCTACATCCGGCCAAATTATAGCCCTTTTTCCCTTAGACTCAGCCGATCGCTGTATATAATCATACAATTCAAAACGAAACATGCCCGGCGATTTAATCTGGGAACCGAATGGATCGAGCAGACTAACATAAATATTGATTTTAGTCTGCTTAGTATCGCCGGGGCTAACAAATTCAGTTAACGGCATAATGTCGATTTTCACAGGGACATAACGAGAATAGGATGAGAGCCCATCAGTATCATTATCGATCTTAGCGGTATTTTCGTTAATTGTCCCCGGCTGTGTGCAACCAGCACCGATGGACAGAAGTATAAACAAAAAAAACCGGAATATGACAGGAATTTGTTTCATTCTCACTTTCGATATTTCATAAAATAGAAATTCTCACAAGCCGTTGGCAATAAAGCGCAAAGTCCAAAAGAGCTATAAATCCTCATCAAGTAAATGGCCGAGGCGGTATTTTTTTGTTCTCAAATAGTTAATGTTATGCTCGCCCGGTTCGGCCATTAGCGGGATTTGCTCAATAATTTTTATGCCGTAAACCTCAAGGCGATTAATCTTTTTGGGATTATTGGTCAATATTTTAATTTCCCGCAGTCCAAGGTCACGACAGATTTGAGCGCCAATTCCATAGTCTCGTTTATCTGCCATGAAGCCCAATTGCAGATTGGCGTCAACCGTATCAAGACCCTGCTCCTGGAGTTTATAAGCCCGCAGTTTGTTCGCAAGGCCGATGCCCCTGCCTTCCTGCCTTAAATAAATCAAGGCGCCTTTGCCGGCCTGCTCGATCATTTTCATCGCGGTTATCATCTGGTAGCCACATTCACAGCGCTGTGAATGAAACAAATCGCCTGTCATACATTCCGAATGCACCCGCACCAGCAGCGGTTCGTTTTGCTCAATGGGTTTGCCATTCTCGTCGAGCCGGCCAACATCACCTTTGCATAAAGCCAGATGAGGCTCGGCTGAAGTAACGCTCTCGTAGGCGATCAGCGTAAATTCACCGTAGTCTGTGGGCAGATTGACGCACTCGAGGCGTTTGATCTGGCTCTCACGCTGCAGTCGATATTCTATCAGCTTGGCGATAGAGGCGATTTTTAGTTTGTGCTTTTCGCAGAATTTCAGCAGTTCCGGCACTCGTGCCATCGAGCCGTCTTCGTTCATAATTTCGCAGATGACACCGGCCTGTTTCAAATCCGCCAGGCGCATCAAATCAATTGCTCCTTCGGTCTGTCCCGCTCGTACGAGCACGCCGCCCTCACGGGCACGGAGTGGAAATATATGGCCGGGACGAGCAAGGTCACTGGGCCTGGCCTCATCCGCCATCGCCGTCATTATGGTATGTGCCCTGTCTGCTGCACTAATACCTGTGCTAATACCTTCGGCAGCGTCAATACTGACAGTAAAAGCCGTTCCGAAGCGTGCCGTATTATCGACCGTCTGTGGATACAGGCCAAGTGTATCACATTTCTCGGGCAGAAGCGGCAGACAAATAAGACCCCGGCCGAACCTGGCCATGAAGTTGATAATCTGGGGCGTTACCTTCTCGGCGGCGCATACCAGGTCGCCTTCATTCTCACGGTCTTCGGCATCGACAAGCACAATCATGTGGCCGCGGCGAAGCTCCTCCAGAACTTTCGGTATTTCGCTAAATTGTATCGTCACTTATATATCCCCAGTGAAGAGATTAAAACGAAGATTCAAAGCAATAATTAAAAACAACTACCGTTATATCTTGGATTTGTTTTCGACCATGTTTCTTATTTGTTACTCTGAAATCTCATTTTTGTTCGCAAGGTTCTGCTCATATGCTCCAATATAACGACTTCCGTCGCGTATGTAAATAAGCGTTACTAAAATAGCGGTTCCCGCGGCCGACCACCAGAGAAACCGCAAGAACCAAATCCAGTCCGGCAGTATGCTGGAAACCTCAGGACCAATCAGAATTCCCGCTACCATCGACAATTGCAAAGTAGTGGCGAGTTTGCCGACGAATACGGGGGCGATGTGGATCTTTGACGTAATTAAATAGACAATTACAAAACCGATCAGCAAAAACAGGTCTTTGCCGATGATCAGTACGACAACCGTTGGCGGTAGCATGAAATTTTCAACATGACTCCGTTGCGTGGCTAAAAGAAGGCACGCACAGGTGATAAGCAGTTTGTCTGCAATCGGGTCAAGAAACGCACCGAGTTTCGTAATCTGATTTTTCCTGCGAGCCAGATAGCCGTCAACGCCGTCACTAACCGCCATTACCAGAAACAGGAGAATCGACACATACCGCATCACGTTCCGTGCAGTATCGCTTAGAGCCGGATCATTTGTCTTGAGCATAAAACTGACAAATGGGATGATCAACAGTATCCGAAAGATCGTAATCCGAGTGGCCCAATTTAACTTTACTTTCATAGATTGCTACCGTGAATCAATAATTGCTGATCTTTGCCTTC
>CAZSOR010000207.1:3452-5523 GCA_964608395.1 uncultured Pirellulales bacterium | reverse complement strand
AATTTGCTTGTGTTGAAACTGCACAGTGATATAATCCAGCGAAAAATTCGAGGGCAAGAAAATGGCTGTACTAAATGTAAATATAGACCATGTAGCAACTATCAGGCAGGCCCGGCTGACTGATGAGCCTGACCCGGTCTGGGCGGCGGCCCAATGTGAATTAGCCGGTGCGAACGGAATAACCGTTCACCTGCGCCAGGACAGGCGACATATCTGCGACCGGGATGTTAGGCTGCTGAAAGAGACCGTTGCCTGCAAGCTGAATCTGGAAATGTGCATGGCCGAGCCAATAGTCAAAATCGCCGAAGAAATCAGGCCTGACCAGGTAACGTTGGTCCCGGAAAAAAGGGCCGAGCTTACAACCGAAGGCGGCCTGGATTGCGTTCGGCAAAAGAAACGCCTTGCCGGCGTTGTCAAAAGAATGCACAAAAAGCGCATTTTGGTGAGTACTTTTATCACACCTGATAAGGAGCAGATTATCGCCTCGGCCCAGACCGGATGTGATGCCGTCGAATTGCATACCGGCATGTACGCGAACGCCAGGGGCCAAAGAGCGGTTAATAAAAAACTCGCCGAGTTGGAAGCCGGCAAAGAACTCGCGATAGACAATAAGCTCATAGTCCACGCAGGCCACGGTCTGACATACCGAAATATTGCCGGCATGGCACGCATAAAAGATCTTTGCGAGTTCAATATCGGCCATAGTATCTTAGCACGAGCTGTCCTCGTCGGAATCGGGCAGGCAACCGCCGAAATGATAAAATTGATAGATAAATTCAGTTCGTAATTGCCAGTTCATGGCACAGAGATTATAAACTGTGGGCTATGAAGTTTTTACGAAATTAGGAGATTTGGAATGTTTACAGGGGCAATGGTAGCGCTGGTTACGCCTTTTCAGGATGGTGAGATAGACTTTAAAACCCTCGATGAGCTGATCGAATTCCAATTGGAGGGCGGTATAGATGGTATAGTGCCTGTTGGGACGACCGGTGAATCGCCAACCTTAAGTTACGAAGAGCACAAAAAGGTCATCGAAAGAGTGGTTAAGGCTGTGGGCGGACAAGTACCCGTAATCGCAGGGGCAGGTGCAAACAGCACCGCCGAGGCGATTGAGCTTACTGCATATGCAAAAAAAGTGGGGGCCGATGCAACGCTGCAGGTCGGGCCATATTACAATAAGCCCATGCAGGAAGGCTTTTATCAGCATTTTAAGGCGATAGCTGAAAATGTTGACTTGCCGGTCGTGTTATACAATATACCGGGCCGTTGCGGAGCCGGCATGACACCGGAGACAATCGCGAGGTTGTCTGAACTCGAAAACATCGTTGCTATCAAAGAGGCGACCGGCAGTCTGGATCAGGCCAGTGAAATTACTACTCGATGCGACATAACAATTATCTCGGGCGATGATTCTCTTACACTACCGTTAGCCTCGGTCGGGGGTAAGGGCGTGATCAGCGTAGTAGCGAACATTGTGCCGGCAGATGTCAAAGCAATGACCGATTTGATTCTGGAAGGTGATTTTGTCTCAGCCCTCAAATGGCACAAAAAGCTTTTCGCACTGAGCAAGGGGATGCTTACTTTAGCCACGAATCCAATACCGATCAAGGCTGCTATGGCGATTCTGAATATGGCTTCGGAAGAATTGCGACTGCCTATGACGCCGCTCGAAGAGGATAAAAAAGTTGTTCTCGAAAAGACATTAGCAGACTACGGCCTCCTGAGCTAAAGAACGCACGAGCCAACACAATGAACTGTGTGTGAACAGATATTTGCTGAAAAGCGGGCTATAATTCTAAATCCGGAGCATTTTCCCTGAGCATATAACAGGCAAAGTGGGATTTTGCCTCATGCGGATTTTATGGGGCAAGGAAGAAGTCGGTCTCGCAGGAAGGTGATTCACTGCCTTGATAGACGTCGGTGTCCTGCAATGTGAAAATATCATCTGTGCCGATGAAACGTGTTTTTAGAAACTCTACCCGACCGTCGCCAAATAAAACATTCTGCCCGCGACGGTTGTGATTGTTGCTGTTAAGGATTAACAACTTCTTGTTAAGTCGAACGTTGAATC
>CAZSOR010000207.1:0-3352 GCA_964608395.1 uncultured Pirellulales bacterium | reverse complement strand
TTGTGATTGTTGCTGTTAAGGATTAACAACTTCTTGTTAAGTCGAACGTTGAATCGCTCTGAGAAGTCATCAGGTAATTCTTCAAAAACCGGGTTCCAATCCGACATTATGACGTTTCTGCAAAGCAGTTTGCCGTTATTTCTATGGCGGCAACTTATTTGGAAGCTGTATGTTACATATCTTCTGCTGGGGAAATCCTTGAATTTACTTAATTGTGAGGGAGTCATTTGGAGGTTTTCGCCGTGTTCACACGCGGGACAAACAAAATCGGTTGGTTTTACATAACCTTTTTTTACCAAAAGATAGACACGTCGGGTATTGGAATGGTTCTCGTCGCCCTGATCGCCTACCTTCCACCAGGGATCACCCGCTGAAGTTGCTACGGCCGGGGATTGGCCATCATGGTCGGAAATATAATTGTGCAAACCCTGGAAGATACTGCTCTGCTGCACCTGGCATTGCTGGCGCAAAGAATGATGACGGGCATAGCCGGATACGGCTCTGAATGTTGTTAGAAGAAGGCTACCTACGACCATAAGAACCGCTGCGGTGGCTAATTTTCGACCAAAACCTGCCAGAAGCCAGTCTTTGGAAGTAAATTTCCTGTTTTGCTCGCTGGCAAGCAATTTCTGAAGTTGGGCCTGGCTTGAATTTGCCAAGCTGTTAAGCCGTAAAACGGTACGATCCACCAGAGAATCAGGGCAGGATTCATGTTCTATGCTGTTAAGTGGTTCAAGGGTGGCTTTGATTTTGGAATGAAGTACGGCAGCGCGTTTGCTGGATGAGATTAATGCTTCAGATTCGATGGTATGTTCGGGGGATGTAAAACCTAAACAATAATCAAATATAAGCTGTTTCTGCTCGCTATTAAGCGGAATCATTTGAATTCTTTGCTCCCAACTGATGCCTTCCACTCTTTTGCAAAACGACCGACGGCCGTGTGCAACCTACTCTTAACCGTCCCGATAGGTATACTCAAAATCTCAGCCATTTGTTTGTAAGAAAATCCCTGAAAATATGCTAAACCTAAGATTTCTCGCAGATTTTCCGGCATATTCGCTATAATCTGTCCAACACGCGAGGCCGTTTCATCCTTTTGCAGTTCCTCATAAGGCAATGTGGTGTCGGAAGTAACAGTATTAAGCATATCGTCAAATGACAAATCCTGCGAATCCGCCATAGTGCCAATCGAGACAGCGGATGTACGTTGCCATTTGCGAAGAGCATCCTTTGCTTTGTTCGCTGCTATTGTGAAAAGCCAGGGACGCAAAGGTCGGTTTGTATCGAAGCTATTCCGGCTGGTATATAACTGTAAAAACGTTTCCTGAAAAACATCCTCAACAAGGTCATGCCGGTTTAAGAACTGTCGAAGAAATGCGTAAAGGCTGTTTTTATAGCGAGTTACGATTTCACGAAACGCAGCCTCCTCACCGGCTGTATAGCGGGTGAGAAGTTCAGCATCGCTAAGTTTAACAAAATCTTTACCCATAACTCGACAATAAACAGAATAATGGAAACACTACTATTATACGTAATTAGAATGTAAATTAAATATTAATTGCGGACAATTTACATATAAACTCAGAAGTAAGTTCTCTACGCTCAGCACAGAATTAATAGCTTTATTATGATGTGAATACAAATGACAATTAAGTTTTTATAAATTTCAATTATTACGATTTATATCGGACTTAATGAAGGTTTTTTAAGGGAGTATTTTTGGAAAATCTGTTAATAAGTTAATTCAGAATATGGCTATAATAATATAAGTGCTTATATGACAGATACTAAAGATGATATTAGCGAATTAAAATATGTGTTTTTTGACAGAATGTTAAAAATATACACTTTTTCATAGTTTTTTACAATTGGGTAGTATTCAGTAACATTTGATTTGCGTGCTTTTCATTGCGAGCACCTGACCAGATTCTCATGATGCATAGAAAAGAAAATAATCCACGAATGTCATTGCGAAGGAGCGCAGCGACTGCGGCAATCTAAATCCTTCCGCGGAAAAAACTGTCTATTTTCTTAGGAGGTCTGCTTTGCAGGCCGTGGCAATCTTATTCGTGAGGTTTGAGATTGCTTCGCTTCGCTCGCAATGACACCCATCATTTCAGACGTTACAGACTACAAGTCGGTATATTTACCAAAGAATATGGATTTTTCTTGACGAGAGAGTGGGTAATTTGGTACAAAGAATTTTAGTGAGACTCACGCCGTATAGTCTTACATCTGTGGCTTCTGGCCTTATGACCAAGAGCATTCTTTAATTTTTCAGTATGATAAGAGCGATTTTTTCTGAGTTCGACACAGAGTTGAGGGCGAGGACTTTATTATTCACAGTGGTTTTGTTGATTTTTAACCATTGTTTAGCTCTCTGAGGAAAGGAGGTATAGCAAAACACAAGTAATCATCCTGTGCAAGGATGAATTGAATGTGGTACAGCTAAAAATTATTATCACTCATTATATTTGAAGGAGGCGTATTATGTTTAAAAAGCTGATTTATTTATTATCTCTTCTTTTTGTACTGAGCCTGATTAGCACATCCTCGGCTCAAGATGCTGATGTACTCATCCGCAACCCGGATTCGGCCATGCCGGTAATCGACGGTGTCGTGGATGATATATGGTCGTTATCATCAGAACAGTCGATAAACGTTACTGTCTCAGGAAGCGATCCAAGTTCGGCTGCGGATTGCTCCGGTACCTGGAGTGCCCTTTGGGGCTATGAAAATATATACGTATTGGTCCAGGTCAACGATGAGTCTTTGCAGGCTGACACATCAATAGCCGACTCATGGCAGGATGATAGTGTCGAGTTCTATATCGACGGTGATAACAGCAAAGGTGATACCTGTGACGAAAATGACCATCAGTATGCTTTTAGGTGGAATACTGTGGTGGAAACGCCCAGAGCGTACCACAACGGAGAACCGAGCTTAGTCGGCATAGAATATGCGGTCACCACGACCGATAGCGGTTATCTCTTTGAAATCATGATACCATGGACAAGCATAATGGGCACGGGGCCAACTCCGGGCCAGGAAATTGGCATCGAGGTCTGGATCAACGATGACGACGACGGCGGTGATCGAGACTCGCAGATTTCCTGGTATGGATCGGATGGAAATGGCTGGCAGGCTCCCAACTTGTGGGCAACGGGTGTGCTTGTGGCCGGCAATATAGCCGGCAAGCCCGTTCCGGCTGACGGTTCTATGCATGCGAATACATGGGCGACCCTGGGCTGGTTGGCGGGACCTACCGCCGTCTCACACGATGTATACGTCGGCGATAATTTTGACGATGTTAATGATGCCACACATGATTCCGAGTTATTCCAGGGTAATC
>CAZSOR010000206.1:7092-8450 GCA_964608395.1 uncultured Pirellulales bacterium | reverse complement strand
TCCTGAATGCCGCTCTTGAGGTTCCCGGCGATCGTGCAGTTCGTTACCGTGGGAACTCCCCGCAGGAGGCCGTGCCCGTTGTTTGCTGCGACGATACAATTGCTCATTTGGGGACTGTTATAATATGTGAACCTTCCGGCCCTGCGCGGGCGCATTTCAATGCCGGAACCGCCGTTAGCGATAATGGTGCAATTGGTAAGTATCGGATTGCCGCCGCTGTACAATTCTATGCCGGAACCGGTATTTTTCGTAACTGTGCATTTGTCAATTTTGGGGGTGACATTATTTGTGCAGTAGATACCTCTGCTGCCGCCTGTGATTGTAAAGCCGCTCAGGATGCAGTCTGCAGTTTCACCATTGGCGAAGGTTACCGCCCTGTTGCCGCCGTCGATAATCGTTGCCGCTACGACGTCGGGGTCGTCGGGATTTGTCGAGCTGAGGGTCAGATTTCTGCCGATCAAGTCGATGTCTTCTTTATAGGTTCCCTCGGGGACTACTATTTTGTCGCCGGCCTGACCTCTGACAATGGCATGCTGGATGTAATCGTAGTGTTCACCGGTGGTCAGATTTTCAACGGGCCCTTCTTCGGCGGCATAACCAAACTCCAGCTTGATTGAGTCGATCTGGCCGAAAGTGCCTGTTTGCCAGACGAGTGTACCGGCATCTATCGCCGGGCCGACTCCATAGAAGGGTTGCAGCAGTTCTATATCCATAACGCCTTTTTGTTTGGTCAGGCAGCAGACTCTGATTTGGCCGCCGGCATTGACGCCATCGACATAAGCGATCAGGCAGCCGTCAACGTCCGGCTGAAGCTGACTGCCGGGGGACTTGATAATTGCCAACTCCCGGATATTTTCCGTATCGGAGATGTCGGCACCGTAAATGTCGCCGTCATCGTTTCGCTCATCCGTCCAGACGACCAGATTGCCGGAGATGGCAGGGTCATACTGGCGGGCGGAATCGCTGCAAATGGTAAAGACCCTGATGTCGTCGATATTCGAGATATCGGCCCCGAAAATGTCACCTTCGGCTTCCCAGACGACAATATCCTCGGATATATCCACGACATCGTCAAAGTCTTCCATGTATGCCTCGTAGGCATAAGGATCTCGTCTGCCGGCATTTTCGGCGACAGTAAAATAGACTGGATTGTCCAGGTCGGTGACGTCGGCTCCGCAGATACTGTACGGCATGTTATGGTAGTTGTTTTCGTTGTACTTGTTTATATTGAGATGCTCCAGCCAGACGACCTTATTGCCCGAGACCGCGGGATGGCTGTACGATGCCGAGTTACTATGCTGCCTTAAGATCTTCTGCGCTGCCGTAGCGGTATTCCTCAGGAAGATACTGATGCATTC
>CAZSOR010000206.1:4611-6992 GCA_964608395.1 uncultured Pirellulales bacterium | reverse complement strand
TTAAGATCTTCTGCGCTGCCGTAGCGGTATTCCTCAGGAAGATACTGATGCATTCCGGCCCAAGGAAATCCGGCATGCCCGGGCCGCCGGCCCAAACGACGATATCACCATCAACTTTAGGCTGAGTATCGAGTCCACCGTCAAGAAACGCCTCATCGATTTCGCCCGTTCCGAGGTCTTTGCTCCTTATGTTCCAGGTGTAGTTAATGCCAGGACCTACACTATAAACTACCTTATTACCCGAGACATCCGCATAGTGAAAATATTCTTCAGACATAAAGCCGGCGTCAATATGCAGCAGGTTCATTGTCACGGCGACGGTTGTCACCCGGACGACGCTGGGCCCGCTGTCAACAAAACCATCGGTGACAACCAGCTCGAATACATACGATCCCTGCTCGTTGCAATCGAAGAAGGGTCTGGCAGTATCCGCATTCTGAAGATCAATCTGTGGACCCTCTAATTGTTTCCATGTATATATAAGCTCATCAATGACATCTGGATCGTGGGAACCGGTGCCATTTAGATGAACCTGGCTGGGTACGGGTGAAACTCTATCGAGGCCGGCATCGGCGACAGGCTCTTTGTTACCCACAAGAACCATTACTTCATCAGGCCGGCTCAAATGCGTGCCGTCCCAGACCACAAGCTCGAATCGATATTCACCCTCGACTTCCGGCATAAACGACGGATTCATACTCTCTGGATCGTCAAGATCCACCGCTGGGCCGAACTGCTGGTCCCACTCATATATCATCTCATTATTTGGGTCGTATTGAAAACTGCCGCTGGCGTCGAGAGTGACCAAATCAAGCCCCGCCACGTGTATGTCGGGGCCGGCATCGGCAACGGGCTTCATGTAGCCGAGGTACTCATCCGCGCCGATATCGATCTGTTCACCCATCGCAGCAAGATCACCGTCGATGTCAAGCTGCCACGGATAGGGGACATAATCCGGATCGCCGGCATCTATGCACGGAGAGTCCAATTGCAGGTGAAAATCTTTAGCCTGCGCATCGACGAACAGCGGGTCCTCCGAGATATTTCCATTAGTGCCCGTCTGATCCGACAATTCCATGTAGTTGGCGGGCGAGTTGCCCCAAACATCATTATATGATATAATAGACTCATCTATATTGCCCTCACCGGATATTCCCCCTCCTGACGGTGCATTGGAGATTATGTTATTAAGTATCAGGGCCTGAGAAAACTGGTTATCGATTACTATGTAAATATTACCTCCCGGCCCAGACCCGGCCTGAGCGCTCGCGTTGGTATCGTTGCCTACAATTGTATTGTTGATCAGGTGTCCTCCGAACAGGATAACACCACCACCAACAACCGCAGAATTGTCGTATATCAGGTTATTGCAAATCTTGTCGTCACCCAACATAAAAATAGCGCCGGCGTATCCGGAATTGTTCTTGATTATATTGTTAGTGATTATCGCACTGGATTCTAAACAACCGATTGCTGCTCCATAGCACAATTTCCACTGCGCCTGATTATTTCCAATAATTTCGAGCGCACCGATATTGTCAGTAATTATATTACCTTTAATGGTCGGCGAAGTACCGAAACAAAAGATGCCCGCTCCCCAATAAATGTTGCTTCCTACTTCAGAAACGGCAGTTCCATATCCGCCGGTGATGGTCAAACCTGTCAGTACGGCCTCGGAAGTTTCGCCGCTTTCGAAGGTCACTACGCTGCCCTTCCGGCCACCGTTGATGACAGTGGCCGCCACAATGTCCGGATCGTCGGGATCAGTGCCGGTAAC
This sequence comes from uncultured Pirellulales bacterium, assembly GCA_964608395.1. Taxonomy (GTDB): domain Bacteria; phylum Planctomycetota; class Phycisphaerae; order Sedimentisphaerales; family Anaerobacaceae; genus JAFGPJ01. Next base: position 5,215 of record CAZSOR010000206.1, on the reverse strand, counting down.
GGTAATATTCTTGCCGAGGTAATTAATAGCCTCAAAATACGTTCCGGGCTTGACAACAACCACATCCCCGTCATTAGACTCCTGGATCGCCTGCTGGATGGTTGCATAGTCGTCTGGAACCAGGCGGTTTTCCGCCAGTGACTGCGTCGCTGTAATTAAAAGCAGAGATAGACTCAGTAAGATTGAATTTCTCATTATTTCGCCCTTTCCGAAACGTATGACAAGGTTAAAAAACAGTTTTAAGCGAAGTTAAGCATACAATCACAGCATAAAGCATGTGCAGTTCATAACAAATCGCAGAACATCGTAAAAATCTTAGAGCCTGCCTCCATAACATGGCTATATATAACTTTAACATATAAGTAAGCGACTTTGCAAGACATTTTTCTCTGTATTCTTCTGTTGCCGTAGTTACAGCAGGCTTACCATCTACTTAGATAAGACGTACCCGGGTGGCATTCGTCTCAAACTTTTTTTGCTTTTTCTGTAAAAAATTACCTCACTGCTGTCATTGGGCAAAAATCCGAAAAGAAAACCCGCTTTTATCACAAAAAAACCGGGGCCTATACCTGATAAACTGGTATAAGCCCCGAAATAATACAAA
>CAZSOR010000206.1:0-4511 GCA_964608395.1 uncultured Pirellulales bacterium | reverse complement strand
AAAAAAACCGGGGCCTATACCTGATAAACTGGTATAAGCCCCGAAATAATACAAATCCTGCTGTTATTCCATACAAAACGGTATTTACTCTGCAGCATCTGTCGGTCTATTCAGCCGGATGTCATCAAAGAACATCTTGCCCGCACCGCCGGGTACTGTCATGTTGCCCCGGGTTCCCAGGCCGATCGCTATCCTGTCAACGTTGGTCAGCACTATGCCCTGATCGGCAAAAGCCGACAGCGGAATAACCCACTCGGTCCAGGTGTCGACCTGTGCCGCAGCCGGATCATCATGAATTACCACCGCGGGTGTGCCGGCACTATTTGACAGAGCAACATAAAGCGGCTCGGCATCGTTACTGAGTATGCCGATGTCCTGGTTCGCCCACTGTCCGGTGACATTACCGGTAGTCGTGACGTTGCTGAATACGGCCTGACAAGTTAAAGCGGCATCATGGCTGGTCAACGCCAAACCGATATAGACGTTCGAGCCCATTGGTATATTCTCCGCAACAGCGCCTGTTACAGGCTGCCAGTTTGAGCCGTTCGCTGAGTGTGAAACCGTAAAGAGGCCGGAGATACTACGCTCCAGTTTCACCCAGTACGGAGCGGTAAGGTCAGTCTGGTTATAGTTGCCACTCGTGCCACCCGTGCTGGGACGATATTGCGAGGCTACTCCGTTATCCGGTGTAACACAAGCAAAAGCATGTGCCGAGTCAGAATCAAGCGTTTCTCGAATCATCACGCCGGCCTTGGTCCAGGCGTTTGTGTTTTCGACGCTCACGACTTTTGCTATTATCGAGCCGGGGCCTGTCAACATCTTGTAAGCAAAGTGGAACTCGTCAGCTTCCACCCCGTTAACCGCCCAGATATCCGTACCGGATGCCGTCATCGTGTAAGTGCCAACCGGGCCTTCCGCGAAGCTACCGACGGCTCCCGGGTAGCCTCTGAACCATAGCGACAATTCCGTGACGCCTTCCTCGGTCCAGTTACGTATGGCGCTCAACGTCAGCTCCACTTGAGAATACTTCGAGTAGCCCTGCTTGTTGTTGTCGTATGCAAGCGGCATCGATTGAAGGCCACCGTTGACGATAGTCTCCTCGGTATAAGAAGCGGTGTTTTCGTCGCCGACCGCAGCGCCGGTTCCGTTGCCGGCAAAGTAATCCGCGGTGCCGGGCGCCCCATAACCAAGCCCATCGTGCCATGCGTACCATATCTGGTTCTCACCGGCATCGTAATCCTCGAGGTCGTCGATAACAAAGAAATCGCCCGTCGTGAAGCTCCATACATTACCTGCCCACGGACTGTCGGGATTGACGCCATTGACTTCATCGATCCGCCAGTAGTAAGTCGTAGTCAACGCAAGTTTACCGGGATCGTAGCTTTCTTCACCGAGAGCTTTGGCCCCCTTATACTCTGGTGAGGCTGTCGTGGCATTGGCCACGGCATCTGCATCTGCGCCGAAATACACATCGTGCGAAGCGGCAACCGCTCCGGCATCCCAGCTAAGAATCCGGGTCGGTTTTACATCCACGGCACCATCAGCCGGATTTGGGCCAGTGACGGCGCCCTCGGTAGTGAAACTCCAGACTTCGCCTTTATACGTAGCGACGCCATCAAACTCATCCACCCGCCAGTAGTAAGTTTTGGCCAATTTGAGCTGGCTGGGAGTGTAGTTTGCAACTCCTTTGGACGCTCCACCCGTAGCTTCATTAACAGTATCAAAATCTTCGCCGAAGTACACGGTGTGCAGTTTCGCGCCGAAGCCCGGCGTCCAGGTAAGTGTTGCATTTTCAGGCACAAATTCGGCGCCATCAACCGGATCGGGGTAATAGGCGGTCTTCGGAGGAACCATAAAGCTCCAGACATCGCCTTTCCACGGGCTGTTCGGGTCGGCCTCGTTTACCTCATCGACTCGCCAGTAGTATGTCGTGCCATTAACAAGACCATCCGGATAAGCATACGTGGGAAAGCCGACAATATAAAATAACAAGTCCGTGTTGATACGGAACAAATCCGAATCCCGCGTGGCTTCATTAACATCATCAAAGCTCTCACCAATGTAAACATCATGCGAAACGGCAAGGCCTCCTGGATTCCAGCCAAGAGTTACCCAAGTCTGAGGATATAGAGCATCATCCTCTGGGGTGGGACCATAGGCATACGGCCATACTTCACCTACCATCGTGCCCAGAATCTCGGCCTCCGACAAGGCATGGTCATAAATCCTGACATCGTCAATTGCGCCAATCCAGTCACAGCCCCACCCGTCCGAGCCGATGAGGACAGGGGCCGGGCTGCTGGTAATCGGGCCCATGGGGGTTTCATCAGTTTGCTCTCCATCGAGATAGCATTTCAGCGTTGTTCCGTCATACGAGCATGCGATATGGCACCACTCGCTGCGTACAAGGTTTCTGTCGACAAAGGCCCAGGCCCTGGGCGATGTATTGAACGTAAATGACATGTATGGCTCAGGGCCACCCCAGCCATATCGAACCTGATAGCTCCAATCTGGGCTCATGCCGCTCATTGCCTTGGCCATCGGCGCTGTCTCACCGCCTGCCGCGCCTTTACCCTCCGGATCATCGGCTTCAGGCCTTATCCAGAGGGCTATGGAAATCGGACCGGTGATGTCCAGGCTGGCACTATTGACGCACTCGACGTGGTCCGCAGTGCCATAGGCCGAGGTATCGCCATAGAATTCCAGGGCACCGCCGCTGACACCGGTTATCCATGTGGGATCGTCCATACCGGCATTGCTCGTGATAGTCCCGTCGTTGCCGTTGCCGCTCGAATCGGAAACCGTCGTACCGGAACCTTCATCGAGCCTCCAGTGGCCAACCAGATCGGCGTATACACTACCTGTAAGGCCCAGCATAAGAATAGAAAAAAACAGACAAATCAATTTTTTACACATAATAATCCTCCTATAAAAAGTTAACATAAAAATGTTTGCCGATTGAAAACCAACAATCAAGAATCGAAAATGCAATTGCCTCCTTCCTTCAAAAGCCTGATACGAACTGCTAATTGAAAAATAAGTACTGAAATAGACTATTAAAATCCCGGCTGTTGCAAAACTGAATATCCATAGATGCCAATTGTATTTATACCAGAGAAGCCGCCTTCCCGTCAAGAAAAATCTCCGGATTATCCGTGAATTATTACTTTTTAACGCGAATTTGCGGGAAATGAGGAATTCGTTTACCTGGCCCGGTTCGCCAGAAGAAATTGCCGGAGGCCTTCGAGATCATCGGTATTGATCAAATCGACGCCGGCCGACAAAAGCTCGCTCCAGAATACCTCTCTGGCCGGTGAAGGATTGTCCGGTGTCGACCAGAATCTCACCAGTCTGCCCTTTTCGTGAGCCTTTTGCACTATTTCTCTTAGCCTTTCACGCTCTCCCGCGGGTATTTCGCCTGTCCCGTTCCACTTGAAGTATTTTTTCCAGTTGTCACTTATCATGGGGATTAAATCCGCCGGATAGTCGGATCTCAGGTCTGTAAGTCTGCCATCGCAACCGGCATAGCGGTGCTTTTGCGATTCCATGAACTCGCACGGACGATTGCCTGTGATAATTGCAAGGACGGCTTTGTCGCTTCGGCCGTCCGGGCCGAAGCACGTAAAAATGTCTCGATACTCAGCCAGGATTCTATCGAAAGCCCTGTAAGTTTCAACAGCACCGGTTTTTATATCGATGAGCAGCGTAAACTGCGGTCCTTTTGGGAAAACGCGCCCGCCATTTTTCATTATGCGTTTTTTCAGTGGTTCGAGATACAGCAAACGCAGAGTCTTGTCAGACGTTACCTCACGGGCATTATGAGCTACGTACAGATCATCATCGACGAGCAAAACATCCGCCTCGACGCTGTTGAAACCATGATCGAGTGCATCATACAAAGGCCGGTCGTGCTCGTAATCATTGTGCGCATGAGCACGCGAAAGAGGTATGACATGAGTGCCGGCCACGTGTGATCCGCACGACAATAATGACAGTGACACCGAACAAACAAACACAACCGCGTATGTACTTATAATCCGAATAGACATTCCATATTCAAAACTACTTAGTCATGTCATCATATTTTATGAAAAAGCAAAATAATCCACTTTGCTCACAGACACAACAGTTAGACTCTGATTTACTTGATCTAAGCAATCTGCACCATAGTTTCTGCCCACGCTTGGGCAAGAGGCTGAATTGAATTCTTAGCCTGTCTGCCTGCCAGTTTTAGTTTCAAAAAAATACCTTTGCTATATAATTCTACAACACATTCGAATCTTATTGCTCGAAATAGGAATTTATTCATATGATCCGGTAAAATCCTTATCACTCTACTCTGAAGAATTGCTAAGCCCTTTGTAGACTTTGAGCCTTTTTTCGAATTCCAGTGCAAGCTTTTCGTAGCCGGCGGCGCGAGCGAGCTTGAGCGCCTTTTCTTCATGCGAAGTCGCTTCATGGAACTGGCGAGCCCCGGCATAGTGAGCTGCCAACAGGTGGTTCAGCAGAGG
>CAZSOR010000205.1:5102-8489 GCA_964608395.1 uncultured Pirellulales bacterium | reverse complement strand
TTCATGAATATGGGAACCAGGGCCAGCCCCAGGGCGGCCGCCCCCAGGCTCGTAATTCGCGCCACGCGGAGATAATGCTTATCATCGCGGTTGGGCTTAATATAAGGCCTCCAGATGTCGTTGACGAATATCGCGCTTACAGCGTTTATAAGCGAGTCGGCGGTGCTCATCAACGCCGCGGTCAAGGCGGCCAGCACAAAACCGAAAACTCCCGGCGCGCACAGAAAATGAGCGGCTTTTACGAAAGAATCGCCCGGTTCGGTGACAAGCTCGCCATTGTTGACCAATGCCTTGGCGATCCATCCGCCGCAGCTCGTGGCGATGGCTGCTAATGGCGCCAGCACGAGGATCCAGCAGACCACCATCCGGCGTGAATCCTTGACGCTCTTGAGCGAGAGGAAACGCATGATAAAACCCTGGTGCATCAGCATGAGCGCCCCAGTATTGGCCAGACCGTCCTGAACGTAAATGCCGATGAAACTGAACTTGGGCGGGGCGTTGAATTCCGAAAACGCGTACTTATGCGCTCGCGGCAGCAAGGCCCAGAAATCGCCGAAACCGCCGAAATGATAAATAGCGGCTGCAAACAATCCCATACCGGCGACGAGCAAGATAATTCCCTGGACAAGGTCGGTCATAATGACCGCCGTTTGCCCGCCGATGTAAACGTATAACGCTACGGCGACGGCGGTGACGATGGCCCCGGTCATTACCTGCCAGCCCAGCAGCGTGTGCAGCGTCCGGCCGAGCGTGATAAGATTGATGCCGATGTAGCCGACGATGTAGAACAGGATGATTATCGTCGCAGCGATGCGTGTCTTTTTATCGAAACGGTATTCCATGTACTCTGGAACCGACGTGATTTTGTTGTAATATACGATGGGCAGCCAGACCAGTACAAGTATGGGCATCCAGAACCAGTCGTTGAGGTAGGATTGCGTGCTGGATACGCCATACCTGAATCCCGCTGCGCTGTACTTGATGAAACTGTAGCTTCCGACGACCGTGGCGACACACGAAAAAGCGATGAGCCACCATGAAAACCTCTGCCCACCGAAGAAGAAGTCTTTTGTCGTTCTCGTATACCGGCCGAAATACAGGCCGAAGCCCAGCACGGCAACGAAATAGCCTATCATTACTGCGTAGTCGAGATTTCCGCCGATAGCCTGTGCAATCATAGCGATCCTCCGTTCGCCCAGTTGGGCGACAGGAACGTGAAGATGCACATAATGCCCAGCAGGAAAAAATAACCGCCAACGAGTATAAATAGAAGCCGGCGGTCTTCGGCGTTTTTCAGATTAAGATATCCCCCGCGCAATCCACACCAAATTCCGACAATGCACAATATTGCACCGATGCCGAACTCGCAAACAATCGGCCAGACTCGCAGCATATCCACTTGCCGTTTCTCCTGTTCTTAGAATTCCATTTTTTTACTTGCCGGCAATAGTCCGCCAGACAGGTATGTCGTCTTTCACCTGCTCCCGAAGCCGGCCCGGACGATTGGTGGTAATTCCATCGACTCCGAGTCTGATCAGCCGGATTGCATCTTCCGGGTCGTCCACCGTCCAGACGTAGAGCTTCTGGCCTAAAGCTTTGACGGCATCGGTAAACTCCTTATTAACGCCGGCATAATGAACGTCGAGGCCGTCGAGACCTTTATTCTTTGCCGTTTGAGCAAGCTGCGGATCGTGAGGAATCCATTGCTCGGTCTCCTTGATCTTTTCGGTTCCCTTGAGCCAGTATGTGGGAACGTCGATCATTTCTTTTGACATTGTCACCGTCTCCAGGTCGAATCCGATGATGACGATCCGGGACATTTTGCCGCTCTGGGCCAGCAGTTCTCTAAGATAGGGCAGAATCTCCTGTCCGCATTTGATTTCTACGTAGAGTTTCTGTCCGGGGGGGATTGTTTTGACAATGTCGGCAAGAAAAGGGATTTGCTCGCCGGCGTATTCTTCGGACTTAAAACTTCCCACGTCGAGCTTGCGGAGTTCATCGGAGGTCGACTCGGCGACATTCACATCCGTCCCGGCCGTACGCTCTGTTGTCTCGTCATGGATGACGACGATGCGATTGTCCTTTGTCAGATAGACATCGACCTCAACGTCGGCACCTTTTTCCCAGCCGAGCATAACCGACGCCATGGTATTTTCCGGAGCCAGGTACGAGGCGCCGCGATGTGCGATGATTCCGACAGGCCTCGTGCACCCTGACATGCCGGCAATGAGTAAACAAAGTAATCCGGGGATAATAAAAAGCTTCATTGCAATCCTCTCATTTAACAAAGTCATTTTCAACAATGGATATTCTCGAACCTTATTGCAATCCGTTGAATCCAATATCAGCCACGCAAGTATAATACACAATTTCATCCCTGTATGAAGAAAAAAAAGGCTGCCGGTTTAGTGAAAAATAGAACAGGAGATAATTAAATCTCGGATGCGAATATGCGTGGCAGTCATATCAGGGATTTGAGACTTTTCAAAAACTCGGAGTATAATTAAAATCCGGCACGTATGAAAAAAGCGTCACACCGTAAATGAGAGGAACTCCCGGGCGAGCAATTTTGTGAACTTGCCGGGCTTGCCGTCTCCGATGGTTCTCTCGTCGAATTTTACTACCGGTACAATATCCCGCGTGGTTACGGCGATTAAAAGCTCGTCCGAATCGGCCGCCTGCCGGGGTGTGAGCGATTTTTCGATAATTTCTAATCCGATGTTGCTGCCGGCTTTGATTGCAAATTCGCGGGTAATGGACGGCAGGATATTTGCGGTCAGTGGGGTGGTCTGCAGCGATTGCCCTCGGACGGCGAAAAATGCCGAGCCGGCCCCCTCGGTTATCAGGCCGGTCTCATCGACAAGAATCGCCTCACCGCAGCCCTTCCCGGCGGCATCATTGCTGGCCAGAACGTTCGCCAGCAGGTTGAGGGATTTGATGTCGCACCGTTTCCATCGCCAGTCGGGATGGGTCGAGACTTTTATGCCCTGTGTATTTTCTTCGGTGTTGTCGGCCAGCTCCGAGACGGTCAGGAAGAAATTCGGCTTCAGAGCGGTGTTCCAGACGCGATCTCTCGGCTCCGAACCACGGGTAATGTGAAAATATATCTTGGCGTTGGCAATACCCGCGGCGTCAAAGGCCTTGAGAATCCGGGAACGTATCATCTCGATGTCCACGCAGGTTATCTCAATCGCCGACATACTGCCGGCGAATCTCTGCAAATGCTCTTCGAGGGCGAAAATCCTGCCGTTATAGCTCCGCATTACCTCATAAACCCCGTCGCCGAAGAACATCCCGCGGTCAAAATAGACCGGTTCAAGCTCCTTTGCCGGCACGATTTTGTCCTGTATCATCGCTATCTGCATCAAATCGCTCCTGAAAAATACC
>CAZSOR010000205.1:0-5002 GCA_964608395.1 uncultured Pirellulales bacterium | reverse complement strand
ATTCCAATTTCATTCTCGGCAATAGAATACAAAAATATCCAATAATTTGCTTTACAAAAAAGGCTGAATGTGTAAAATACGACCTCGATTTGAATTTTTGTAAGTTTAGAAACCTGGAGTTTTTTAGAAATGTATGCAGTTATTGAACAAGGCTCAAAGCAATATAAGGTCGCCGAAGGCGATTGTTTGAATATTGATCTGACGGATATTTCGCCCGATGCCAAGACCATCGAGCTGGATAAGGTTTTGCTTATAAGCGACGGCGAAGAAGTCAAAGTCGGCACGCCGTTCCTCGAAGGTGCGAAGGTGATTGCCTCATTCAAGACCACCGCCGAAGAGGCCGTTATCAAGGCCAAAAAGCTCTTTCCAATGCACTTCCGCAGGCGGAAAAACAGCAAAAGACGCATCGGCCACCGCCAGAAATATCTCCAGGTGGTAATCGATAAGATCGAAGCCTGATAAGCCATAGCCTCGCAAGTAGCAATCTAAACATGGGTATCCTTTTGCTTACTTTAACGCAAATGAAGAAGGAGAATGCAAATGTCGGCATATGTCATTGCTCGCGTTGAGGTCACCGATTGGGACAAATATAACGAGTACCTAAAGGTAGGGCCGGGGACGATCGCGCAATACGGCGGACGATTCATTGCCAGGGCCGGCGAAGTGGTAGCACTGGAGGGCCCCGAAGAAAGCCGGAGGCTGATCATTCTGGAGTTTCCATCCCTGGCCAAAGCAAAAGCCTGGTACAATTCAAAAGAATACCAAAACGCTAAGAAACTGCGTGCCGGTGCGTCCACGGGCTCGCTCATAGCAATTGACGGCGTTGAAGTCAATGCGTGATTGAGTGCCGGGCCAAAACCGTAAGGCGTCCACAGGTGAGGCCCACTCCACAAACACTGTAATCAATTCGGCACGACAGTGAAGTTATCGAACGAGGTCGCTGCGTCGGCTTTTGTCCATAAACCCACCCCGCCGTGCTGGGTTATATGCTCGCCCGAATTAACCATCAGCTTCATTTCGCCGTCGAGGTATGCTCTGATTCTGTTGCCCTTGTGGCTTATTTTAAGTATGTGCCAGTTGTCCTTGAGCTCTATTTTACCTGTGTAGCCGAGCATGACGCGTTTGCCGTCCTTGACGTAATATATACTGACGTTTTCTTCGAGCGGATTGTAGCGGGCAATATAGTAGTTGTTACGGTCCTGAACCCGCCAGATTGGCCCACCTCCCTTATCGATATTGCCGGAATTTGCTTTGAGAAATACAGCGATTTGGCCCTCGAAAAAAGAAATTTCATTAGTCCAGCAGATATTGAACACGCCGCGTTGTGTATGGTTTGTTTCGGTCAGGCTTAGGACTTCGGGGCCTAACGGGGCATGTGTGTCCCTGATGACTTGCCACTTGGCCGTTGCTTTGTCCTGGCCGGTCGCTTCGATTTTCCAGCCGGCAGGAAGTGAGCCTTCGGAAACATCGTCAAAATTCCAGCTTCTTGTTACGTTGCCAACATTACAAAATGCCGTTATGACCATAATTGCTATGCTACATTTCATTTGAAATCTCCCTTTCTTGCTGCTCATTAGCGCAGCACAATTAATTCATCCGGCTTTCTCGAACATTTCGAATAAACTATCAAACCTGTTTATAGAATTCAAACTTTTTGTCGACTCTTGGAAGGTTTATCGGAAAACATCGAGTAGTGCTCACCCCACTATGATTGATCGGTGGGCCAAGGCCCACGCTGATATGGAACGACCTCCGTCAAGCATTAATAATTCAATATTTTTTACATTTTTTATTATATAGTTCGTAGTCCTTTTGATTAGTCAAAAGGACTACGTGCCTTGAGAGGATAGGATCTGATAAATCACATCCGGCTATGCTTATCTGCTGTATGCTCTACACAATACGAACAACGAACGCCGTCTCACGGAGATTTTTCCGGAATTTCCCAGACCTTCAAGCTGTAATTTCGTATAATACTAAACTAAATGATTATTGATTATTGATTAATGATAAATGATAGGTCCAATCACGCAGTCCTCGGGACTCCTTACGGAGAACGCAGTACGAAGTTTAGCCCGCACCACCGGTGCTGGGTCGAAAAAAGGCAGAATAATGAAAAAAGCAGGTGAAAAAGAGAAGAAAACGACGAAATATTGAGCTTAAGTTGAAAAAACAAAGCCAATTTTCGAATGGGCAAAATGAGTTTAAGTATCTATAAAAAAGGGAGATATGAGGATTATTGTGGTTTTGGGCGGCAAGAAAACAAAGCCAATTCAAAGCCAAACAAAGCCAATCTTAGTTAGCCCCCAGATTTTCTGGGGGTTGAAAACACAATTTGAAAAAACAAAGCCAATTTGCTGAGGACGAAAATGAACACAAAGTCAATTATGACAAGGGGATACGAGAAATAAAATGGATTGGACACTTGGTGAAAACAAACCCAATCAAAGCCAATTTGCCAATCCCAAAAGGGGTAGAACAGAAAAGTCTTAATGTATTCTGAATAATTATTATGATTAAAAAAGGCGAACCATGAGTCGATTAAAGGGCACATAATAGATAGTATGAAAGAGAACACCGAACAAGATTGGGTAGAGCGAGCCGGGCAGGGGGAGCCTGCTGCTATTGCGGAACTTTTTCGCCTTTATTGGCGTGCGGCCCGGGCGGCGGCTTATGGCGTTACGGGGGATTTTGCCCTGGCCGAAGATGCGGCGTCGGAAGCATTTTACGCCGCGATTGAGAGCCTGCCGGACTTGAGAGATATGCAGCGATTCGGCCCCTGGCTGCGCACAATCGTGGTTCGTACGGCACGCCGTCACAAGACGAAAATATCGAAGGCAAACGGAGCCGAGCTTCAAAACCGGCTTGATGCCGGGGCCTCGCCACCGGGCGCCGATCTGGAGCGGCGGGAATTTGCCGCCCTGATCCATGAAGCGGTGGGGCATCTTTCCGAGACTTTGCGTGAGGCCGTGGTTTTGTTCTATTTCGAAGGTTACAGTCTCAAAGAAGCGGTACACTTTTTGGATATTCCGGAAGGCACGCTCAAACGTCGTTTGCATGACGGACGCCGGCGTCTTCGGGATGCTGCCGAGCAAATCCTCAAAGGAGCAAAGCCGATGAATGCCAAACGCCAGCAAATACTCCAGCAGCTAACAGATGCTTCGAAAGAAGGTATCAACTCCGAAAAGTTCTTCCAGGCGATGCGCCAAGCCCTGAGTCTGCGCCCTGCGCCCAACGATTTGCTACGAAAGGTCATGCAGAAACACTGGGCTAAAAAGCTAAAAAAATTGCCTATGGAGCCTAAGAGAGAGCGCATGCTGCGGGATGGGCTCGGACGCATTTACTCCGCTTCCGAAAGGGCGCGTGATCCGAATCATCCGGTGGGGGCGGCTGCAAACGCAATTCGGGCGGCGCTGCCCGATTTTCAACAATGGCAGATCGATATGTCCGAAATAGATATCTCCGAAATGGCACGGCACATGTTCGACGGCAAGTCAGATGCTTTCTCACCGATGAGACCTCCCGGATTCAATACCAATGCTCCGGGGTCGTACATATATTCAATACGTGCATGGCTGATTGAGGATGAAGATGGCTCGCTGCGCACTTCATTTGAAATCATGCAGAACAAAGACACGAGAGGGGCGATGTTGTCACAAATGAAGCAGGGCGGGCATTTGAGCGATGCGATGTCGCTGTTATTGAAACGGGTAGAACTGTTGGAATTGCGAACGGTCGAAGAACTGCTTCGGCGTTTATCGAATGAGATTGTTCCGAACACGCCGGTTTCCTTCTGCTGCTATGAAGAACCTCGCTATCGGGCGGGTTTGCGTATGCAGATTGGAGACGATCCTGTCCCGGCCGCCATCGGAGGCGTGTATAATACATGGCCGGGACTGCCTGAAGGTATCAATATTGCTTCCGTTCTTATCTACCTCGAACCGTGGGCAGCGGCGCAGAGCGGCCGGGACGTCGAATTGGCCGACTTCTCACCGTTAGATTTTATGAAAAAGGAAGGACAATAGCGACATGACATGGGGGATACTTTTATTGCCGGGCGGATTGCAGATTATCGATCAGATCGGCGGCGAAGACATGCCATTGAGTGGAACCGTTCTCGGCGAAGTATTCGAAGGATTCGTCGTCGGCCAACCGCCCCAGCACGGTTTTTCGGTCGGCAGGGTCGGTGACATTTTCAATAATCTGTTTTCGGAGCTTTTCCAGCTCGGCGAGAAACTCACCGTGCTGCTCGGTGAAAATTGCCTCAAGCTTCTTTCTTGTGTGGCCGGCATAAGCGGGACATTGGCCCCCGGTGCCGATAGCGATTTGCAGGTTTCCCCGCTTGACCAGGGCCGGCACGAAAAAGTCGCAAAGCTCCGGCACATCGACAACGTTGCAAAGGACCTCCAGTTCCTGGCAGTCTTTGTATATCTGCTTGTTGAGCTGGTGGTTGTTCGTTGCCGCTATGGCCAGCAGCGCCCCGGCAAGATAGTTTTTGGAATATTTGGACTTTATAAGCTCGGCGTCCGTGCCCCGGCACAGGGCCGTCATCATGTCGTCGATGCGTTCGGCGACCACGACCACCCGTGCCCCGGCGTTCAGCAGGGCCTGGATCTTTCGCACGGCCACGGCTCCGCCGCCGATCACAACCGTACGTCGAGAATCCAGTTCCAGAAATATCGGATATTTCGCCATGGCAGAATTATACCACACAACCATCGGCGGCAATATTAAATTAAAAAAAAGAAATGAACCGTGAAAACCGTGAAATCGCAGTAAAAACCACTAATGGTGGCTTTTTGTCTATGATGCCCTGCTACGGAAATACACATGCACAAAATGGCTACATCGAATTAAAGCCTGGGGGCCGGTGCATATATTACTTGCCAATGCAGTACAGGTGTTTGCGGCCGCGAAGAAAGATCTTGCCTGCGGATACGGCCGGTGAAGCGCAGAATACCTCGTCGAGCTTGTTGACGGCGAGTATCTCGAACTCCGGGCC
>CAZSOR010000204.1:0-8575 GCA_964608395.1 uncultured Pirellulales bacterium | reverse complement strand
AATATTGAGCTTAATTTGAAAAAACAAACCCAATTTGCGAAAGGGCAGAATGAGCGTAAGTATCTATACAAAAGGGGATTATGAAGAATTTCATGCTTTGAGACGGCGAAAAAACAAAGCCAATTCAAAGCCAAACAAAGCCAATATGCCGGCCTTTGGCCGGAAATACTAAGCACTAAGCTCTAAATCCTAAACAAAAGGCATAGGAACCAAATGACAGGTCCCGAAGCAGATTTGAAAGGGTGTGATTTGAAAAAACAAAGCCAATTTGCCGGAGGGCAAAATGGTGTAATACAAGCAATAACAATGGTTTATAGAGAATTTAACAGGTGAAAGCTGCGAAAAAACAAAGCCAATTCAAAGCCAAACAAAGCCAATTTCGGTGTCCTGTAAGCTCAACAAATCAGCGCAGGACTTTGTCAGCACAAATCAAATACTTTTTCATGGTCTTGGTTGCCGGAAAGGATATACTGCTCTCTATGTGAAATCGGAATTCTATGAATTTAGGGAGGTAAACCATGAAAAACAATAATATTATCAATGGGTGTTCGTGTTGCCCGATCAGCCGGAGGAAATTTCTGGCGGGCTGTGCGGCATGTGTTGGAGCGACTGGTCTGCTGGCTAAGCCGGCCCCGTCGATAGCGGCACAAAGTGGCAAGATGCGTATTCAGGTGATTTATTCGCTTCATGCGGTCAAGCAGCCCGGGCCGGACTGGCCTAACGTGGGATTCGACTTCGGGCCTGTTATGAAGCGAATTAACGCCGACCTCGCTGAGGGGTGCCCGGAGTTCGAGTTCGTATCATCCATGGCCAAAGGGCCGGAGGAAGCGAAAAAGATTCTCCAGGAGAATGCGCTTAATGGCGTTGACGGCTATATCGTTTATCAGATGAACTGCTGGAATCGCGTGGTTCAGGACATTGCCGCTTCGGGCAAGCCGGTGCTTTATGTTGACTTTCAGTACGGTGGAAGCGGTGGATTTCTGGTCTATAACGCGGCGTTCCTGCGGAGCGGGGCCGGCAATGTGGGCTTTGTAGCATCGTCGAATATGGACGATGTTATCGCCGGCGTGAAATGTTTCGAGAGCGTCGGGCGCGGAGGATCGGCATCGGATTTCGCCGCAACGACAAAACGGGTACGCATGGAGGGGACGCCGAGAATGGGCAAAATGCAGTGCAAGGCGGATAATTTGCGAACAGTCTCAACGGATGAGTGCATCAGGCAGATGAAAAAATCGAAGATTCTGTCGGTTCGGAACCAGAATTCCGGTCCGGGGGGCGAGATGATGGGAATAGCAGTCGAGAATGTTTCCTTTGCCGAAGTAAACGCCGCATGGGAAAGCGCCGACAAGGACATGACAAAGACCGTCGCCCGGAAATGGAAAGCTGATGCGATTAAGGTTGTCGGTGTTTCGGATGAGACGTTAGAGGCATCGGCGGCGATGTACCTGGGCATGAAAGAGGTGCTGAAAAAGCACGGGGCGAATGCGATTGCAATTAACTGCCTGGGCGGATTCTACGGCGGCCATATCCATGCTTACCCGTGCCTGGGATTTCACCAATTGAACAACGAAGGAATGATTGGGGCCTGTGAGTGTGATATAAGGTCCACGGCGACAATGGTGACGATAGGGGCGATGACGCGCGGGCGGCCGAGCTTCATTTCGGACCCGGTCATCAATACTACCAATCGGCAGATTATCTACGCGCATTGCGTGGCGCCGAACAGGATGTTCGGTCCCGACGGGCCGACCAATCCGTTTGAAATATTGACGCATTCCGAGGATAGGCAGGGCGCTTCGGTCCGTTCGATTCTGCCGTTAGGGTACATGACGACGACGCTCGAGATCAGACAGCCGCAGAAGGAAATAATAATCCATCAGGGCAAGGCGGTCGAAAACGATCCGGACGACCGTGCGTGTCGGACAAAGCTTGCCGTAGAGCCGGTCGGTGACATCGAGAAGCTTTTTGAAATGTGGGACCTGTGGAGCTGGCACCGTGTGACGTGCTACGGCGACATAAAGAAGCCCGTTTATTCGCTGGCCGACGCGATCGGATGGAAGGTCGTCGAGGAGGCATAGAAAAAGAAAACCCGCCGAGTGAATCGACGGGCTAAATATTCTTAGATTGCCGCCAGGTCCATGTAGAGACAGCCGGGATATGCTAACCGGCCGGGGACGTTCTTTCGGGCAGCACTAATCTCGCGAAGGGCCTCGCGGTAGTTGGTCATTACATTTGAGCTTTTCCTGACTTTATGCCCTGCAGAAAATAATATCCGAGCCTTTGAAACTTATTTCGGCAGGACGAGCAGCAGGAAGACGAAGCCGAACAGACCAACGGTCTCGACGATACCCATGGAGATTATGATAAAGACCAATCCCTTGCCCTCGCCTTCGGATATCGAGCGACAGCCGGCTGCTCCGATAAGACCCTGAATCCAAGCACTGGCCAGCTCCGCTATGGCGCCGGCGATGCCGATGCCCAATAAGGTGCCCGGATGCGTGCTCGTGATCGGATTATCACCGATCACCAGAGGTGACAGACCGACCAGCATCAGGATAAATCCGTAGATTGTTTGTGACAAGGGCATGCCGGTTAGTATGATATAGGAGAAATTCAAAGGTTTTCCGGCTTTTGCTTCCTTGGCCCATGCACCAGCCGCCGCCTGTGCCGCAGCACCGATGCCGAGGGCACTGCCCAAAGTTGCACCGATCATAACAAGACCCATTGATAATTGTCCTGCGAATTCCATACCTGTCATAATTCATTTTCTCCGATAGAAGTATCTTTGTCTTTTGTGAAAGGCCGATACGCATAGCCGGCCCATTTAACTCCAATGTTATTTGAAAATTCCAGCATATTCAATCGCACGCCGTGTGCGAAAATGGCGATGGCGGCCAGGCCGATATTGAGGGCGTGGCCGAAGATCACGATAGGAGCGCCTCCAATCCACGTTGCCGAGCCGGCCACCTTGGCTCCCAGGCCGTTAAAAGCGTCGGCAATGTAGTAGCTGGCCAATCCTACGGCGAACAGGCGGATGTAGCTCATAATATCGCTAAACGTGCTCAGCAGAGGCAAGATGGACGAGGCCAGGCCGATCAGGAATCTTTTCAGCGGATTCTTTGCAGGTGCCGTAAACCAGCTCGCTGTGACTAAGCCAATCAGCAGGATATAACCGACCCACGCCGGCATTTTGTCCACGCCGATGAACATGAGATGCCATATGAGAACCAGCATATCGACCAGGATGATCATCCAGGCGATTTCTGCATAAGCCCTGGTGTCGGGAAACAACTTGACGGCAGTGTGCAGGTGTGCCGAGACAAGATGAATACAACCGATGATCAGCGATATTTTCATAATCAGGGCGCGAGCTTCCTCCCCGTCCGAACGCCAGAGTGGTGCTACGGCCAGCATCGCATTGGCTAATCCCTCGCGTCCAATATCGATAAATGATTGCGGTGTAACGCCGAAATAGTTGGCCGTCAGAATGCCCCAAAGCATCGTTGCCAGGCCGAAAATGATGAGCAGGTGGGCGGCGGGCTTGCCGGCGGCGCGTACGATCTTCCGGTAGAACACCAGACCGGCCCCGGCCAGGATCACACCGTAGCCGGCGTCGCCGATGAGCATTGCGGCGAAAAGCGGCAACGCAATCATGAAGAAGGGCGATATGTCGTATTCCTTGTAGCCGGGCAGGGTACCGAGCATATCGAAGAGCGCCTTGATGGGTCTGGCCCAGCGAGGGTATTCGATCAGAGTAGGGGGTTGTTCTTCCTCCTCTACGGGCAAAACTTCCACCGCGGCGGTAATGTCCCGTTCGGCGAGTTTATCCGACAGTGACTCGGCCTTGCGAGAAGGCGTCCAGCCCTGCAGGGCAAACAGGGCGTCGCTGGAAAGACCGCTGTTCTGTACGACACAGACATCGGCCTCGATTTTGTGCTGCTTGAGCTGCTCGCGTATGACTTCGATCAGATTTGCCAGTTCGGCCAGACGATCACGATGCCGTTTGATGGAAGCGTCCACCTCGGCGGCTTCTTTCTTGATTGTGGGTAGATCCGTTGTGGGCCAGGGGATTTCCTTGCCCCCTTCGGGAGCTTGAAACTGTCCGGCTCGATCAATGACGGCAATCACTACATCACGACCCGTCGGCTCGGCAATGGTTTGAATACACTCGGCTTCGAGTTCGGCCAGGTCTTTTTGAGCTACCGAGAAGAATTTTATTTCAATGCCCGTTGAACGGAGTTGCTCAAGCTGCTTAAGTTCGACATTACCCCAGAGTGTGAGTTGGGCGGCTTTTCGGTGTAGAGTATTGAGGTGATCCTCTTGGTCTGCTATTGCCTTTTGAATCGAAAGAGCTTCCCTGGCCGTATCCAGCGGGGGCATCTCGGGTGTATCGCCCGAAGGTTCAATCCCCTGCAATACTTGCAGGGCGCGGCCAATGGTGGATATCGCATGTGTGGTGGATTCTTTTGCAACTGCTTTGCCGGGATCTACCGGTTCAACGTGTACAACTCCCAGTTGCCCGAGCGTATCCAAAAGCCGATCTCGGTTGTTAGACTGGGTTACGATATAAACTTTGGACATCGGCACGATCATAGAACGGCAACCTCCATGTGATCTTCATGTCCTTTTTGCTTTAATTTGGCCTTGGCTATTTTGGCCCGAGCAACACCGGCGGTCATCTGGTCACCCAACGCGATGCGAATCCTTCGAATATTCTCAAGAGTGTTAGGGATCATGACTTTTTCAAAAAGATTCACTCTTTGCATTACTTTCTTCAGTTCGGCCTGCAACAGGTCGAGACACTCCTGCAAAACACCCAGTTCCACTGTCTGGTGATTGAGTTTTTTCAAATCCGCAAGAGCCTTATCGACCCACGGCGCGGTTGCAAACAGGCTAAAATCAGCTTTGGGAAAGGTGATCGTCTCAAACTTAGGTACATATACGCCAGCTATACTGTGTGTGGAAGTATCAACAGAATCGGGCTTAGCCAATTTTGTAAAATTGACTCCTGCGACGTCATTAAACAAGCTGTCATATGCAGATATAGTTCTTTTTGTTGCGTTAACTGCTTCCTGTTTCTCACGAAACATTTGGCGAGTCTGTACAATTCTCGACTGCACTTGCTGTTGTTTAAGCTTGAGAGTAGGTAAATACCGAAGAAAACGTGCCAGGGCGTCACGCTGATGCTTCAGTTCTGTTCGTGTAAATTTTATCTTCCGTTTAGCCATATTAGTTCTGCAAAAGCTGTTATGACTTAACTGTCTCCGGTTTTGTTTCCGTCTTTTCCTGACGGTTCTTATGTGGCCAGTGTTTTTCAATAATAGCACCTCTAATGCCGGTTTCCTCCGGGCTGAAACACTCGGAGAGGATTTCCCAGCATTTGTCCAGCGCATCGAAAAGCTCTATGTTCAGGTTAAGATTCATAATCTCGTCTTCGAACATATCGCCGTACTTCAGCAACCTGGTGTCCCATTCGGACAGCTCGAAGCCCATTTCCCGTTTTTCCCGGCTTTCTTCAGATTGCGCGTAAAGCTGAATACAAGAGTTCATAATGGCTCGATGATCGTCTCTTGTTTCGCCGTTGACCAACTGTTTCAAACGTGAGAGTGAGCCGAATGGTTCGATCCGGCCGTTGCGCAAGTAGATCTGGCCTTCGGTAATGTAACCGGTGTTGTCGGGAACCGGATGGGTGACATCATCGCCCGGCATCGTTACGCAAGCCAACAAGGTCATGGAGCCGGCCCCGTCGAAATCAACAGCCTTCTCGTAACGTTTGGCCAATTGAGTATATAAGTCGCCTGGATACCCGCGGTTTGAAGGTACCTGTTCCATAGTAATGGCTATCTCTTTCAGGGCGTCCGAGAAAGATGTCATATCCGAGAGGAGCACAAGAACGTTCTTGCCCTGCAAGGCATACTGTTCACCCACGGCCAATGCCAGGTCCGGTATAAGCAGGCATTCGACTACGGGATCGGCCGCCGTATGAATGAACATAATAGTTCGCCCAAGCACGCCGGCTTCGTCAAAACGCTGACGGAATATCAGGTAGTCGTCATAACGCAAACCCATTCCGCCGAGGATGATAATCTCTGCATCGGCCTGCATTCCGACTCTTGCCAGCACATCGTTGTAGGGCTCGCCGGCAACTGAAAAAATCGGCAGCTTTTGTGAACCGACCAGCGTATTGAAAATATCGATCATCGGTATGCGTGTGTGTATCATTTTGTTCGGTACCTGCCGTTTGATCGGGTTTACCGCCGGTGAGCCGGTTTCCACTGCTTCGGCTTTGACCTCGGGCCTGCCGTCTCTTGGGCGCCCTGAGCCGTCAAAGACACGTCCGAGCAGGGCATCTCCGAATTGCACTTCGAAGGAGTGGCCCAGGAATCGAATCTTGTCTCCGTTTGAGATCCCTTCGGTTCCGCCAAATATCTGAAGACTTACCTGGTCATCCTCGAGGCGGATAACCTGAGCCAGCGAAGAGCCATGGTCCGTTGTAATTACAGCAAGTTCGTCGTAACCTATTCCCTGAGCCTTGACAGTCACAACGTTACCGGATATTGCTGAAATCTCATCGTAATATGTTTTCATTATTGACCGCCTTAGATTGTTGAGCTTAGCATCATAATGCTGTTTTAAGCCTTTATAACTGTAATTTTCCTGCTCTTAGTTTGCCATTTCGTGCAGCATCAGGCTGTAACTTGCTCAAGTTCGTCCTCTGATTCTGATTTGTCTGCATCCTTCAGGAGCAGAAGCGATTGGACATACTGATCGATCTGGCCGAGGATTTTTTTAAAGTCGCCCCGTTTGGTTTCCTCGTCATCTTTAAGCACAGATTTGTTTATGGATTCATCCTGCCTGTCCGATTCAGGGATAACACTTTCATCCCAGGGGGCATAGTTCCAGTTAATGAACAAGCTGCTGATCTTCTTGAGCGTGTAACGTGCCTCATCTTTGTCCTTGAAGGCAAAATCCGCCTCAACGACTTCGAGTATCTTATCGAAGACGAAACGTTGCCGATCCACAGATGTCGAGGCATCCACATCGTCAAACGCATTTTGCTGCAAATAGGCGGAATCGAAGAATTCCGCTTTGAGCATTATCGTGAAATCTTCAATGGGTGTTCCTTCTTCACCGACTACTGTCATCATCTGGCGTACTTCGTCACCTCGCCTGAGTAAGCGATTTATTATTTCAACTTTTTTGTGTTCGATGATGCCGACATACTTGCTCCAGCTATCCAGCGGATCGATGGCGGGATAACGACGTGCATCACTTCGGGATCGACTAAGGCCGTGGAAAGCGCCGACAACTTTGAGTGTTGCCTGGGTAACAGGTTCATCGAAGTTGCCTCCGGCGGGACTGACTGTGCCGCCGATAGTCACCGATGCTATGCGTTTGTCACGAAGCTCGATAGATCCCGCCCGCTCATAGAAATTTGCGATGCGACTTTCAAGGTAGGCGGGAAATGCCTCCTCGCCGGGTATCTCTTCCAAACGCCCTGAAATCTCACGCATAGCCTGGGCCCAGCGACTGGTCGAATCGGCCAGAAGCAGAACATTCAAACCCATCTGGCGATAGTATTCCGCCAGCGTCATTCCTGTATATACCGATGCATCGCGAGCGGCTACAGGCATTGCCGATGTATTACAGATTATGATTGTTCGTTCCATCAGACTCTTGCCTGTCCGCGGATCCTGAATTTTAGGGAATTCTCTAATCGTATCGACAACTTCACCTGCACGTTCGCCGCAGGCGGTAATTATTACGATATCGACATGGGCGTGCCGTGAAGTAATCTGCTGCAATACGGTTTTACCGGCACCGAAAGGCCCTGGAATACAGTACGTGCCGCCCTGAACAATCGGGAACATCGAATCAACGATGCGAACGCTTGTAACCAGCGGTTGGTTTGGCAGCAATCGCCTTTTGGCTACGCACAAAGGTTGTTTTACCGGCCAGACTTGTTCCATTGTTACAGCGTGTTCTTTGCCCGCCGAATCGGTCAGAGTTGCGATTTCTTTTACAATGGGATATGAACCCGGTTCGGCAACGGATTGAACTGTGTATTGGCCTTCGAAGCCGAAAGGTACCATAATGTTGTGCTCGAATATCTTCTCCGGAACGCTGCCGATGGTGTCTCCTGCCTCAACCACGGCGCCTGCTTGAATTTTGGGAGTCCAGTCCCATGAACACTCGGTATCAAGAGCGTGAATATAATTGCCTGGTTCGAGAAAAAAACCAACCTGTTCAGCTAACATCGGCAGTGGATTCTGAAGTCCGTCATATATCTGGCCTAACAGGCCCGGACCCAACACTACAGAGAGCATTTGCTCCTGAAACTCTACCTGGTCTCCTACCCGCAGGCCGCGAGTCTCTTCAAATATTTGAAGGTCAACTGAATCGCGGCGAACTCGGATAATTTCGCACAAAAGCTTTACTCCATCGTTGCGTACACAATAGCCGACGGCGTTTTTAACAACTCGGTCTTTGGTCTGAGCCACGACCATATTTCCAAAGACGGCTTTAATTTGTCCTATCACAATATTTCCTCACTATCAAGCGATATTAACGTTAT
>CAZSOR010000203.1:0-8649 GCA_964608395.1 uncultured Pirellulales bacterium | reverse complement strand
GCCTGCTCTTCGATCTTTTCAGCGGTGGGTTGGAAACTGCCGGCAGTTAGAAAAATACGGGCACAATTAACGCCCATCCCGCTCATAACAGCAAAGTGCTGCCGAACCTTATCGGCATCAAACAGCCGCCAGAGTTTCGGAGCCCAGCCGGTGTGGGGATCGTAATAGTTCGTACCAAATGGAATGTAAGAACAGTCGGAATCAGCCTCTACGAAACCTTGTCCATCCGGTGCTGCTATTATCAGTTCCATACTCGGGCGATTTGTCGCTCCGATTGCGGTGAAATGCCAAATGGATACCCAAATCACAGAAACTATGAATCGACTCATTATCTAATATTCCCTTAAAAAATGCGCAGGCTTGCGAATATTGAGCCGTCCGTTATCTACAGACCCGCATCAGGCATTTAGAGCATCTCAGTCCCGCAGGCTTTCAATACGCACTCCAGAGATACAATACCTGCGGCGTGCCAAGCTCATACAGCGTGTTTCTGTCGAGTTTTAATAAGCTAGGTTTGCGGGTGCTCAAAATGTCGGTAAAAGTAAAAGGCTTGCGATATTCCACAACATGGGCCTTGTCAATCCCCGCCAGAGACTTAACCGACTCTACCGCCTCATCCAGATAGCCGATACCATCTATAAGCTTTTCGTCGAGGGCTTCCTGTGCGCCGAAAATACCGCCGTCAGCTAAGCGCCTGACCTCATTCACATCAAGCGTCTCTTTTCTACCTTCGGCAACAATCTGCACGAATCTCTCATAGGCGGGGGTTATGAGCTTGTCCTGCATATACTGAAGCTCTTCCGGGGCCGGCTGCCTGAATGAACTTGGCCAATCCTTCTTTGGGCCCGATTTGACAGTAACCGGAAGAACCCCGAGCTTTTCTTCCAGCAGTTCCTGGACAACAAGATACCAGCTTATCACACCAATCGAGCCGGTAATCGTGGTCGGCTCAGCTATGATTTTCTCACACGCAACGGAAGTATAATATCCCCCCGAAGCGGCAACTCCCTGCATAAACGCAACGACCGGTATGTTTTCTTTGCTACGGAACTCCCTGATTTGCTTATATATCTGGTCGCTGGCCGAAACCGTTCCTCCCGGCGAATTTACACGAACAATCAATCCTTTCACTCGCCTGTCCCGCCCGGCGACTTTCAACTGCTGGTAAATATCGCTGGAAAGCTGGCCATGAATTATGCCCTGCAAAGTAATCACAGCTATTTTATTCCTCGAAGGCCCCTCCCGTATCACTTCTTCGGTAAGCATTCCTCTTTGCCCTGTCGCAAAGATAGCGACTACGCCGATTAGCATTAACACCAGCGCAATATTGGCCATAACCGAGAATGCTAAAACAATGCCCCAGAAAATCCTCCATCCGGATCCCTTCCTTGCCGGTCTAATTGTCGGCGGGCTTGCGTTCAGGCCTGATATCGGCCCTGCCGGCTGCGGTTCCATCGGGCTCGACATATTGCTGTCCTGCTCAAAATCCATGATATTGCCTTTCAAAAAATTAACGCAGGCATTATAGAGAACATAATTTACGCTGTCAATCCTCGACTATTGTTGACCGAAAGAACATCAGCGATCATAATTAGAGCTGCGGGATTACTTTTATTTCAGCAAGGAGCGGAATGCACCCAACCGTCCAAACACATCTCTATATGAAATCTGCCGTATACTATTCAGGATTGCGGCACTACG
The DNA here is from genome assembly GCA_964608395.1 of uncultured Pirellulales bacterium. Taxonomy (GTDB): domain Bacteria; phylum Planctomycetota; class Phycisphaerae; order Sedimentisphaerales; family Anaerobacaceae; genus JAFGPJ01. The sequence goes on along the minus strand of CAZSOR010000203.1, from coordinate 6,948 downwards.
GTTATAGTAACATCTGCAACATGAACGTCCAAACCAGGGGCAGTGTATAAAATTTTCACATTCTCAGCTTTTACACAAAGCTTCCGTACCGTCACATTTTCACTTAGATCAAGAAAAACTTTCGGATTGTCTATCCAACATGAATACTCTCCCGGCACCATACCGGTAGGCTTAACCTTGCACCCGAGTTCCAAATCAAAGTTAGATTTTACCCTGATATCAGTACACCCTTCGTATGTATCGAATTCTACTTGTTTCAGTTTGATAGACAGGTTTTGGCAATCCAATATCTCAACATACATACCAACATCCATTACCACAGGAATCGAGCATCTTTTCTCCGGCAGGTACAAAAGTGAACCGAAAACTCTTGCCTTACTTGTTGCTTGCATCGATACTGACAGTACCAACAATAATGTAACTCCAATTAGATTCTTCTTTAACATTTTTAGACCTCCTTGCCTAAAACCCTTATAACGAAGGGCATTTCCCTGGTGAGCGTTGAACATTTGAATACACTGACTGCAAAAAGAAAGGAGGGCCGCGAGCCATGCTAACCATAGCGATGATAGGGGGAAAACAAATAAGCCCCTCGTCCCAATGGGCCGAGCGATTGATGAAAGTACATAATCCGCTTTGTCCGGGTATGGCCGCGGACAATATCAAAATAATCCATTGACTACGTTTTCCTGTTTCCACGCCTCTATCTCCTACCAGAGGCCCTCCTCCTTGAGAACATAGCTAACCGGCCTTCACCTGCAATCAGGTTTAACCTCATCCTTTTAAAGCTATGTGTGGTGTGTGTATCATTTACCACGTATGAACCGCACGTCAAGAAAAAAATTGAATTAAAGGGCATATTCTGTGTTTTTTTAGGACGTTAACAACAAAACTGCAAATGAACAATACTTACGCTTACTGCCAAAGCCGGTTTGTGGTCAGTTCTTCCAAATGTTTTGTTGCGTTTTTGAGGGATTTAATGATTTGATCAATGTGCCGACAACTTCTGCCGTTCCAGAGCCAGTTAAGGATTCTTTCGATTCGGAACTCGTCTAATTGACGCCGGTCGTTGCAGGGTAAATCGTCAGGCAGATTATATTCTTCAGCTTTTTTAAGAAGGACAGCGATGCCGGCTATTGCTCCTAATGCCATATTCTTCGGCTCGATGCCGGATTCCATAGCCAGTTGAATAGTTCCAAATATCCGGCCGTCCATTTCGAGTTTCCGCAGCACGTCACGAGTAACTCTGGCGATAGTATCGCCGAGATACGGATTGGTCATTCGTACGAGCAGGTCCTCGGCAAAATCTTTGAAGCCGGCTTCGGTAAAAAGCTCATCTCCGAGATAAGCATACTTTTTTATCAGTGCCGCTCCGGATTCCTTTAAAAAAGCTTCTCTGCCGATTTGCATAACGACCTTGTCATCCTTAAGCTCGGTCATCGACCTGGCCCCCTTTACAGCACCGATAAAACCAAGCAGTGAATGTATTGCATTATGACCATAAAGCTTTGCTTCTTCGAAAGGCAGCAGGTCGTCTTTTTCGATGAAAACTTTGATACCGGGCTTAAAACCGGCAATATGCGTTCGGCTCACCATGATTCTATTGAACTGCTCGACAAGAAAGGCCCGCTCGATACCCGGGGCTATGGTCTTGAGTTTCAATTCGGAAATCTCGGCAGGATCCGCAACGACTCTGCTCATCTTGCCGATTACCGTGTTGAGAAATTGCACCTTTCCTTTTGACAGTGCAGCATTTTTGTCGCTAACGGCTTTTTCCAATATCTCTGCCGCGTGATTATTGTTTTCCGCGGTGTAAATAATCGTAGCTTCGGCGCTGCTGTTTTTAAGGCCCTCGGCTATCAGTGAAACAACGCTGTTAGCCTGGCCGGATTCATAAAAACTAACAGACGGCAGACTGGTAACGATTTCGGTTGACTGCGCCAGGACTTCGAGGAGGCTTTGCCTGTCCGCAGTAACGTTCGGATTCAGCAGTTCCACATTGTCGATTCGCAGCGGCTCTATACCGTTAACTTTGGCGACATTTACATAATAGCTTGCCTTGTTGGCTTTGACTGCGTCAACTAACTGAGCATCGATCTCCGCTATGAGAATCCTCTTAAAGTTGCCGCTTTGAAATGCCTCCTTGGCAAACAGTCCGCCCTGTATCGGCCCGAATCCGAAACCGGTAAATACGTGCCCGGCCATCATTACTGACCTGCGGCCTTTAAGAACTCGTTAATCTGTTTTCTGTCCGTAAGAATCGTCATTTCCAGATCGTAGGTCCTGCTCTTACCCGGGGCGAGGTGAATAAGCTTTTTCTGCTTTCGAGCGTTGCCCTGGCCGATCGGCGGATTTGTCCCCGGCTCCAGGGCCGTCACATACTCGCCGGACCCCCAGTGCTGCCAATTGCTCAGCCACGGCAATTGCTTCTTTTTATAATTGAGAACAAGCGCCAGGCCGAGCTTTCGATTATACAGGCCGGCATTGCACATTCCCTTCTTATCGCCGGTCACGTCGATAAACGCGCAACCTTCGCCGCCGCCCCGATGACTGTCGAGCAGCCTGGAGCACTTTCGGAAATTGCGATTGCTGTTGAAAACCGCGTTATCCATATCCAGCCCGCGTGACGCCCAGTCGCCCTTACAAATGATTTCAGTGCCTTCATCAACAAGAGGCCAGCCATAGTTGCAGTGATATAAGATCATATGCGGCGCCGGCGTATTGCCAAGATTCGTAACCACATCGTGAATTCGAACAGCCGGCTCGCCGAGAGTGCCCGATATCGTACGCCTTAACTCCAGATTAGGCCCGAACACACGGGACTGCTTAACCACGGCGGTAATGCTCATCGAAAGTTTTCCCACGAGCAGGTCCGGCTGGACAACCGATTCGATTCTTGCCGGAAGATTGCTTATGCGCCCGTGCAGGCCGCGGTCGCCGAATTCATCGCTTTCGGGACCTCCTATATGAGTCAGGCCGCACGTCGTCAATAAACCGCCGCCAAACGAATACAGCCATTCCAGTCCACGATTCGCGTCCGGCCGGGGTGCTGTTACGCCCGTGTGGCTCAGCCAGGCAAGGCTGTACTGATTATAGAAAGCATCAACAATATCCAGCCCCCTGTCGATCACTACCTTATACCGAAGCCCGGCCCCGGTATTCACCCAGGCGATTCGCGTCCCTTTAGCAGGGCCGTTGTCCAGAACCGAGGTTTCAATGCCTCCGACCTGAGCGACATTATTAACTTTATTCTGCCAGTTAAATCCATGGTCCTTTTTGGCCATCTGTATTCCCTTTCCTTTCTAAAATCGCCTAACTCAAAGCGTCCTGCAGCTCGTCGAAACTCTGATACGTCACGTCACTGCGAACGATCTTAAGCATCTTATCATAAGCATGGATATTGCCGTACCTGTCTTCGAGCGGGGCTTTGATAAACATCGACGCGAACAAATTGCCCATCTGCACCGCTTCGGTGAAGTCGATCGAGCCGGTCTTAAACTCGTCCAGATGAGAGGTGATATAAGCGATAAGCCCCGCCCTGAACGAGTCTCCGGCCCCGACAAGATCAACAACCTCCCCCGCCATAAACCGGGACTTGATGCGATTGGGACCATCGACGGTTTCATCCTTATATAAGTGCTGTTCATAGGCGCCGTCGCTGACTGTTACGCCGAACAGTTTTGTTCTGCCGTCTTTGCGCCAGAATCTCTCAGTCAAAAAGTCGAGAAAATGTACGTTGTTTTCATGCTCTTCGAATTCGCTCCATTTTCGTCCCGGAGCAAGCGTATTTTCGATCAACTTGGCCTCATCGCAGGAGGTGAAAAACAAATCAACCTCCGGCAAAAGCGGCTCCAGCAGCCGGTACTCCTTGACAGCAATGCCCTGCTCGATCAGCTCGTGAGGATTCCCCGTCAAAGTGTGGCTGTCCACAATTGTAACGGCGCCGTTGCCGCGACACCATTTGATAAATTCAGCCAAATCCCGCCCGCCATTGGCATCGCCCCGGTCCGACAAACCGGAGTACATATAATAAACCATTCTGGGCCGCAATCGCTCGACGGCTCCTTTGAATATCTCAAAATCATAATCGTCATTGGCGCCGGGAAAATAGGCGATCCCGCCCCTGTCCTGACCGATGGTGCTGTGAATAAAAGTTGTCCCCGTGTGTAAATCAGGATGGATGTACGTCTGCGACATATCGATACCGTTGGCTGTCATAACATCGTGGAAAAACCTGCCCTGGGTATCCAGGCCATCGTAATCCCCCCTGCCGAGATTCACCCCGACGGCAACGTTCAGTCCCGTCCTGGCGATCAGAGGAGCAGTATTGCCGGGCCCGCCCGCCGTTGCGAATCCGTGTTCGATCCATTCGGCCAGTTTCTGCTGGGAATAGCCCGGCATATCTTCGGTCTTGCATTTGGCCAAGCCGCCTTTGCCTACCAGCTCATCGGCAAATTCAAAATCCGGCCTTCTTAAATCCGTCACAGCCGTGTTTAAAATCAAAACATCTGTTGACATATACGAGTTCTCGCAAAACGCTGTGTCATTATTTTAGTGCATTTCGGCTTCGCATTTTCCTATTGCCGGCCTGTAGAAATTGAACTGAACATTCGGATGCCCGGCTAAAAGCGACATCGGCACCGAACTGTCCGCTATTTTCCTACCGATCATCAGGGTTGTCAATCTCATGCCGAAAGGATTATCGTGCGTACCCGCCTGCCAGATCGAGACTTTCTCCGCCTGCCAGGTCTGGACGGGCCCGACGGTAATCGCCCTTGTCGGCACGCCGGTCACGACTCCGCCGCCGCTGGTCCGCGCGTTCTGCATCACGGTTACCGGGTGCAAATCCACTACGCGTGTCGTAAGCCGGCCGTACTCCTGTGGCGTCGGCGGTTTGTCCTTGTAATCGCCCTGGCGATTCACCGGGTCGTTGAACGCCCAGTGCTTAATGTCACCCTGCCCCCCCTGCATTACGACGCAGCGGGCGCCGTCCCAGCTTTTAATATACTCGCTGGCATCGGCCCTGGGAAAATGAATGTTGGATTCCGGCATCCTGAGCTTATCGTCAATACGATTAAAACAAAGCTCCATATCCGCTTTTGCAAAGGACAAAGGGTGCGATACAGGCACTTCCCTGCCGTCCAGGTACCACTCGTCCATGCCCCAGAAATGGGCGTTCTTCAGATCCAGGTTCAATTCATTGACGAGTCGCGCCACAAGCGGAAGCTGCTCGGTGGGCCCGATCGGCCCGCAGATTCCCGTGGGATTATCAGCCGTCGCCTGTTTCCACGCCACAATATATTCCAGCGCTTCGGCCAGGTAGAAATCCTCAAGCGTGTCATAAAAGACCACCTTGAAACCCTCCCTGCCCAGGCTGGCCATATCTTCAGCCGTGAGTTTCGCCGCATCGTTGAGAATGTCATCTTCGAGCGTGGTATAATCCCACCAATCGGGCGCCAACATGCTGATTTTTCTTGCCATTGACGATCTCCTTAAACGATATGAACCAAGTCACCCAGTTCGGTCTTGAGGATATTATCCTGCGGATACGCGTGACCCAGATGCTGCCTGAAACCTTCGGCAAAGCGCGATTTTATTTCCCGGCCTCTCTTTTCGCCAGATTCCTTCATAATGTTGACATATTCATCCATGCCGTGATGTGTCATAAGCCAATGCCGCTGGCTTTCATGGCAGCAAAGCATCTTCTCCTTGGTGTCCATCACGCCGGTAATATCGACTATCGTGCCGGCCTTAATCTCCGTGCCGAACTTGTCCTTCCGATCGGCCGGATCCATATAATAAAGATGCGGTATAGGCTCAAAGGGCTCGGCGCCGGGCGTCTCAACATTCACAACTCCACACGCAAAACAGGCCGTTTGAGTAATCTTGCTGGCCATTTCGTGGTCAACCATGTAATCCGACGGGCTCGTGGTAAAGACGATTGCAGGTTTGACCTTGCGAAGCAGCTCAATCGCTTTGAGCAGCGATTGCCTGTCATACAAAATGAAGATATCGCCCTCTTCAAGGCAGTGATAGCTGCCGTCTAAAATTGCCGCGGACTTGGCGGCTTCGCCCTTTCGAATCCTGCTGATCTCTTCCCTACTGTACTGCACCGTCCCGCAATCTCCCGGCGCCATTGTAGCAATGTGAATCTCCCAGCCTTTCTGATGCAACAATGCAAGTGTCCCGGCACAGAAAAACTCCGCATCGTCGGGATGCGCACCTAAACTTAACACGGTCTTATTAGTCGTCATATTTCTGAAAACCTTTAACAGTTTTATTTACCCATCAGGTGGTTGATTATCAGCATATCCAGTTCTTCGTAATCCCGCTCGGCGATCAACTTCTCAACTTTGCCCTTGTCCAGACTTCGGACAAGATCGAGAAGGTGCAGGAAAATCGTTCTGCTGTTGGATAAATGCTTGGTGGCAACTTCCTGCTTTTGGGTACGCATCGCTTTAACATCCAGGCCGACAAATTCGCCGCCTTTGCCGTAATTGTATTGATCGAGAATGCGCACCTGATTGAATGCCCTTCGCAGGTCCACGGAGCCGAAGCTCTTATCCTCGTCGAATTTCAGGCCGTTCTGGTCGTTCAAATGTACGGTAAACAGCTTGTTATAAGCAAGGGCAAAACCCATTTCATCCGAAGGATCGAGCCCGGCAAGAATTGCATGTGCAGTTTCGATATTGACTCCGACCCGCTCGGGCTCATCCGTCAGGTAACTGATTGCAACGGCATGCCCGGTCGTCGGGATATACGCCTGGTCCATAGGCTCATTCGGCTTCGGCTCAATTGCGATCTTAACGTCGGGATTATAAACGAGCATGTCATTTATTGCCTCGGCGATCCGCTCTACTGCAAGTTTGCTGTCCTTGGCTTCGCGAATATACGTCCCCTCGCGAGCAAGCCACAGCACTACCAGTTTGCAATCGAGAGCGGCGGTAA
>CAZSOR010000202.1:0-8674 GCA_964608395.1 uncultured Pirellulales bacterium | reverse complement strand
ATTCGAGATACTGCCGTCCCGAAATCATCAGCGCGTTATCGTCGCTCATCCCCAGTCCCTCGAAACATCGGCACGAACTATATCCATGCCCGGGCCGGACCAGCGCATCGCCAATACGTTCGATCTGCTCGTGTGTGAATTCCACCAGCAACTCGGCGAGGCGATTCAGCAGTGTCTTGACGGCTTGCGGATCGTCCAGCATCTCGATAAAAAAGCTGGTCATCTCCACGATGTTGCAGGCGATATTCAAAGGCGATTGTGTATCGGTCAATGACATAGGAACACGGCCGCCGGTCTTGTCGAGAAAATAGTCGATCATTTCGAGCGTGTGTCTGCCGATGTGAGTCTGCGATACGGGCACAGGCGTATAGTCCAGCACCTTTTTGACCGAGCCGAACTTCGGGCGAATGGCCGGGGCTTGTTTATCTTTCCAGATGTAATCTGCGCCGAAGGCGCTGGCAACCGTTCCTATGCCGTACCAGGGTACGAGAAAGTTGGGAACGTCGGCCTTGAACTTCATACTCTTCTTTAGTCCGCCAAGCTGCGATTCCAGCGAAGCTTTCATGTCCCTGCATCCCCAGGTGAAAACCTCGGCCGTACGCATCCGCCGCCAGACCAATACGCCGGACTCTGCTTTCCAGAAGGCCCGACATCGCTCTAATAGCGACGTTTCGTAATCCGCGTACGCCTCGAAATCAAACGCCTCCGGCGAGACAGGCTCGCACGGCGTCGCCTGAACATCACTACTTGTCTGATCAAATGTTTGATCCTTCACCTTTCGTTTCCTTATATGCCCATAGTTAACATGTCTACATTATAGCTATATCCTGTCGATTTGTCATCAGGCATGAAATGAACACATCAAGGCAGAAAAATCCGTAGGAACTTTGGGATGAATTTGGTAAAATTAGATATTCGAATGATCTCAACTGATTCGTACTGGAGACGGGCAATGGAAGATTTGAATGGGAGGCACGTGAGTCGGCGTGACTTTTTAAGGGGTGTAGTCGCCACGTTGGCGCTACCGGCCATCGTGCGCTCGGCGCAGCGTACAGACAGACGGCCGAACATCATCGTTTTTATCACGGATGACCAGGACAAACATTCCATTGGCGCTTACGGGGGCAACTCGCTGACGCCTAACCTGGACCGCATGGGTCGTGAAGGCATGGTTTTCAACCAGGCTTACGTCAGCAGCACGGTCTGCACGCCTTCTCGCTATTCATTTCTAACCGGCCGCTACGCCGGGCGTTCTTACTGCAAGCGATACGAAGACGAGTGCCCTACGGGGCAGCAGGGTTTTCCGTCGTTCAATGTCGAACTCGAAGAGGACAATATGAACGTCGGAGCGGTTCTTCAAAAGAGCGGCTACTCGACGGGCTATGTCGGAAAGTTTCACGTTGGCCCCGACATCAAACGACCCGAAGAGCATGAGCGGCTCGGCTTAAAATACGTTCCTAAAGACGCCCCGGTGAACTCTGAGACCACCGCTGCGTTCCGTCACAATGAGCGTTGGTATCGCCGGTACCTTATGAAGAAAGGATTCTCGTGGACCAGAAATATTTACTGGGGCAACTTGCAGAGTCCTTTCAACCATCACAATCCCGAATGGACGATTGAGGCGGCACTGGAGTTCATCGATAAGAACAAAGATGGTCCTTTCTATTTGCACTACTGCACGACACTGACCCATGGGCCAGACAAGTCGTGGCGTAATTCGATGGACCATCCGCGTGTTTCGGGCGAGGGGATGCTCGATGAAATCCCGAACGTGATGACCGATCGTAAGGCTCTGCTCAAGTGTCTGGAGGCCAAAGGGCTTGATCCCGAGCAGGGCCACGCCGGTTATGCGCAGGTTGATGACAGCATCGGCGCGATTCTCAAGAAGTTGGATGAGTTGGGTATCGCCGACAACACGCTGATCGTTTTCACTTCCGATCACGGCTCGAACATGAAAGGATCCCTGTACAATATCGACGGGACATGCGTGCCGTGGATCATGCGATGGCCCAGGGCGATCAAAGCCGGCGCCGAATGCGATAAGCTGGTTCAGAACATCGACCTGGCGCCGACGTTCTTTGACCTGGCCGGTGTGACGGTCCCGGATAAATATGTTATGGATGGGCGGAGCTTAAAGCCATTGTTTGCCGGCAGGAAACCTAAGCAGTGGCGCGATCATCTCTACTTCGAGATTGGATCAGGCCGTGCCGTCTGCACAAAAGAATGGAAATACATCGCCGTTAGGTACCCGATGGAACGAATCGCTGAAATCAAAAAAGCCCGGCCCGAAACGCTGCCGAAACTCATGGCATACATCGGGCGAATGGGCATCGGCACCCGAGGCGCGCAGAATGCCGGATTCTTCGATTACGATCAGTTGTACAATGTCAAACAGGATGTGAAGGAACTGCAAAACCTTGCCGCGAATCCCGATTACAGTAGAACACTGGCTGACATGCGCCGAATACTCAGAAAAGAACTGGAGTCTTTCGACCGGCCCTTTGGTGAGTTCGTCCCCGGCGGCAACGCAGCACCTGCAGGGCTTATCGATGAGCAGGTCGAACTTGTTAGGAATATAAAGATAGTCGGCAAAAAAGTCACCTTGCCGGACGGTAGTGTCTTTGACGAACAATCGCAGTCCAACCGGCAGCGAAATGCAACCGGGAAAGAAAGCCGGCGTGCCAATAGAAAACAGTAAAGCCGAATAAAGTGAGAAGGCAAATATTTATCCGAGGATCTGTCAAGACCGCCCGTTCTCCAGAATCTGTAGCCCTTGACTGACAATTTATGAGCTTGCGATCATATAGACGGTGACGACAATTACAGCGACGAACGCCCAGCCGATCAGGAATCCGACTACCGATGTGCGCGATGGTATCATGAATTCGAGATTGGTGTTCGGGAATATGTTTCGCTTCTCGGGCACGACGGCATCGTCCGGCAGCGTGCAGGGGGCTGGGGGCTGCTCTCCCGGATTTATCGGGGTTCGTATCAGTGCATAGTAATTATCGAGTTTCTCCTTCGCCACCGGTTTGGTCAAGAGGCTGACCACGATGCCGCTGATCAATCCCGCCGACAGATACAGAATCATCTGCCACGGCAGATAAAGCTGGCCGTTCCACAGCATAAAGTCCGGCAGGTACTGCGCGCAACCGGCGTTGAAATCCCAGAGAACATACTGGCCGAATGAGATTTTACTTGTGAACAGCAACACTGCAAAGCTGACCAGGGTCGTTGCCCACGCACCGGCCACAGTAGTGCGCCGCCAGAACAGACCCATCCAGAAGGCAAGGCCCATCATCGCCGAGACCTTCCAGAATATTTCCAGTCCCGCCACGACGCCGGGCAGCCAGAAAGCAAACACCACGCCGCCGGAGACGACAACAACAGAAGCGATCCGGCCTACGGTGACATAGTGGCTCTGCGGCCTGTCTGGAGATAACGGTCTGTAAATATTCTCGGTGAAAAGTGCCGAAGAAGCTATCATGAACGCATCGCACGAACTCATAACCGACGCCAGAAGAGCAGCCAAAAAGATTCCGAGTATCCCCGGCAGGATTTTCGGCAGGAAGTCACCCGCCACCGCCCCGAAGACCTTGTCCGGCTCGACTTCTATGCCCCGGCTGCCGAAATAGACGATTGCGGCAAGACCTGTCAGGCACCATGGGATCGTGCAGAGGCGCTTGATAATGTTTCCAAACATCCACCCAAATCTTCCCTCCATCTCAGTCTTACCGGCGGCGCAGTTACTCATAGTATGGGGTTGCGTCACGATACCGACCAGCGCGTTAAAAGCAATAACCGCGATATAGAAGAACCCGATTTCCGCCGGGGCGACCAGAGTCAGCTTCTGGGGATCGGCGATCGCCTCGCGAATCCCGTCCATCCATCCGACGGCATTCATGATAAGCGGCAGCAGCAGGAACGAGAAAATTATTGTCAAAATGCCCTGGATAAAATCCGTAATAATCGCCGCTGCAAGCCCCCCGGCTACGCCGTATATCACAAAAACGATAGTCATCACTGTAATCGCTGTGTTCGCCGATAGCAGCCCCTGCGTGCTTGCCGAAATCACCTCGCTCGAACCACGCAGCATCAGGCCGATATTCACTGAAAGATTCAGCATCCCGATAAGAGCATACAGCACTGCGACACTTCTGTCATACCGCGCCTCAAAAACGTCACCGGTTGTGATCGCGCGAAAGCGCCTCATTACGGGAGCGATCAGCCAGTAAAACGGCGTACAGGGAAGCCAAAGCCACTGGTACCAGATCCCCGAGAGTCCACTCGAAAAACTTTTCGATGCCACGCCCACAGCCTGGTCGGAATGTGTCCCCGCCCCAAATCCGAACATTACCATCATAGCCTTGCCGAATCGCCGGGGCATGAAAAAATCCTGGCTCTGTTTTATTTTTCTCGCGCTCCAGAAGCCAATGGCAGCCATGCCGAGCAAATACAGCGCCAGCACAAAAATATCCGCAACATGCAATCCAAACACAGCATTCATCCTTTACAATTAATCAGTTTTGTAAAATGTCATTAGAAGAGGACAATTGAAAATTGTCAATCGAAGATTGAAAAAAAACCCCGCAGCGCATCCGTTCGCTACGGGGCAATGAAAAAGCAATACCGTATTCTCGATACTCGATATCCAAATTAACCCAACTGCTAATCAGGAACATCAAGCATTACTCATTTTTCTTCACTTTCCATCAGACGGTTCGAACTGGACCCGCCCATGTCTCATCACCATTTTCAACTTTTTTTCTCCAGGCTGTATGTCCTCGCCTGATCCCGTTGCGCTCACACCGACCTTCTGTGGTATTCTTACCTCCACCCCAAGCCGGCCCAGTTCACCAGCCACTTCCGGCTGTTTGGGATCGAGCTGGAAACTGCGAACTAAATATTCCTTTGCCCGGTCTTTATCGTTTTTGCCCAAATAATAGTAGCCTACCTGCTTATTTATTAAGGCTGAACTCGGCGCTAAATTGAGTGCCTGTTGAAAACAAGCTAATGCGTACTCATCAAGCTGTTGTTTCTGGAAAGCCATTGCAAGTCGAAGTGACTGAATGTCCGAATTGCCGGCCTCGTTCACATAGGTTTCTGCGGAGATTTTGGATTTAGCCGTATCACCGCTGTCCAGGAATAACTTCACCATCGCCACTTGAGCATCCGCATTAGAAGGGTCGAAACTCAAAGCTATATTGTAATGATACTCCGCCTTCGACCAAAGCCCTTCGGCATGATATAACTGGGCCAACTCATAATGCGCCACCGGGTTCTCAAACCTGCTCTCCAGTGACTGTTGTAAATTAGCCTTTCTTGCTTCTGCCGGCAGCTTTCGCATCCTATCAGCTTCAGCAGCCTTCATCTCTTGGCTCTCGCATCCGGCGAGGACAAGCAATGATACACAACATAAAAGAATGATAAAAGCAAAAGGAGAAAGCCAGCTTGAGCTAATGGTAAAACCTCCTGTTTTTATTTGTCTGCTCTTGACTCTACCTGTCATTCTGGCCTCCACTTTCGAAAATTATGGTTCGCCTCTTTGCGAATTTCCACCTCTGGCCATTGAAACGAACCCATTTTGATACACAGCGAAAATCTTTGCAAGAAAAAACTTGAACAAATAAAATAAAATGTAATATTTTTCTCGGCACACGATACTCATCCTACAACTAAGAGTCGATAAGTGAGAATTATTGTAATAAAATAGTCTGGAGCAGCGACTTATATATCGACGGCCCGTCATTAGGCAGACTTGAAAGAAGCTTTGCTTGCCACGTTAAATTCGATGAGAGGCCCGGCTGATAAAAGAAAGTTTCCGATGGAGCTTGCAAGTGGTTGACTGGCAGGTAATTATCAAAAAACACGGACCGGTTGTTTGGCAGACCGCGTACCGGTTGCTTGGCAACCACGCAGATGCTGCCGACTGTTTCCAGGAAACTTTTGTTTCGGCACTGGAGTTTTGCCGGCGCCAGCGCGTGCGGAATTTTTCGGCACTGTTGGCCCGGCTGGCAACCGCCCGGGCTATCGACCAGCTCCGCCGGCGATTTCGCCGGTCGCGCTCTGAGACGGACCCTGCCGACTGGACTGCTTTTCAAAGTGCGAATCCATGTCCGGCTCAGCGGGCGCAACAGAAAGAATTAACAGATTGGTTGCGAGAATCGCTAAGTAAACTGCCGCCGCAGGAAGCACAGGCCTTTTGCCTGCGATATCTAAACGATATGAGTTATCGGCAAATCGCCAACGAGCTTGACATAAAGACTAATGCCGCCGGTGTACTGCTGCATCGGGCCAGAGCTAAATTACGTGAGTCATTCGAGTTATCCGTGAAAGAGTGTAAGTGAGGTTGTATTATGGAAGAAAATGAAAATACTTTAGAAAAAGCGGTAGAAGCTCTTAAGAATGAGCAGATTCCACCGGGCCCGCCTCAGGAAGTGACCGAATCGACCATCACAAAGCTGACTGAGGCTGCCGGGCAAGCAGATACGGTCAAGCTCAAGAATCGAATCCGGATTGTACAAGGACTTAAAGCTTCAAAAAGCCTGGTAAAAATTGCCGCAGCGGCTGTACTGCTTATTGCAGCCAGTTACGCCACAGACCGGCTCTCAGGACCTCGAACGCCGGATATGGAACAGATTCGGGCTGCTCTGGAACCGAAGATTCGTCAGAACCTGCTCGATGAAACCAGGCAATATGTGCAGTTGGGCCTGGCGAACGGTTATATCCGAATCAGGGATGAGCTGTCTCAGCAATACCGTCAGGACCTGGGCCGGGTTGCTCTACAGTCCGTAGCTGCTTCCAACGCCGTGACTAATGAAATGCTCATAGAACTCATCGAGTCTTTCAACGAAGCGCAAAGCCAGGATAGACAACGGATTGCGGCGGCCCTCGAACAAATAGAATCGAATCGGTTGCACGACAGAACCCAGTTCGGTAATGCCCTGGCAACTTTAGCCCTGCAAACAGAAGATGAGTTGATACGCACCAAACAGGATATGGCACACTTTTTGTCATATACTCAACCCGGTCAATCGAATCAGGATGAGATGCGAAATTCTGACAATTCAAATGAAAGGACAGAAAAATGAAGACACTTACCCACACAATTACTGCATTAGTAGCGTTAAGTTTGTTGGCGGCGGGTGTTGCATCGGCCAATAATACACCCCCCACACCTGTGCTTCCCACGACACCTTCGCCGGCGCCTGCTCCAATACAAACGTCTGTGGCAACCGTGAACGTGAATGACAATATGTATAATCTGACCAGGAGCATCTCTTCTTTAGGATCGCGGACCAGCAGCACCGGAACGGTTCTTGTCATTCCATCCGAGCAGACCAGCACGGAAGACCTTCTAACAATAAACGAAGATATGAGCGTTATGTCCCGCATCTTCGCGAAAAACATTGAGCAGGCCCGTATCTCAACAGCACGCAGCAGCATATTCGTATCGAGAAATGATCCATTCTCGATGCTCATGGGAACAGGCAGGGGTGGTATACAAAGCATGTACCTGCAGGGCTTTGGGGCACTGTTTTTGATGAATGTTGATTTTCCGCTCTCACCTCCACCTGACATGCAGGATGATGAAAAGGAGACCCAAACAGCAGAACAGGGCGATCCGGTATGGCGGCAGATGAGACAGGAGATGTATGAGCCGGAAAAAGTCGATAGAAGACGCAGAACCGACCGCCCGGAAGAAAAATATGACGCAGAGAAGGTAGAGAACCTCAAAACAACTCTGATACAAGCGCTAAAACATGCCGCCAATATCCGAAGTTTGAAACCGGGCGAATCGGTGATTCTGACTATCACCGGAAGCGGCCAAGCTACAGGTACAACAATTACAGCGGTAACGCATTCCGGAGAAAACCAAATAATCGTATCAGAACGAGCTGGTGATGGAAATACGAGAACCAGGATAGTGCAGGGTACTTCATTAGACGACATAGGATCATCCTCGCCTACAATTCTTGTTATTCGCACGAAAAAGTCGGATATCGCTGAATTCGCAAAGGGCGATCTCGATTTTGACGAGTTCCGCAAACGCGTGCAGCTTCTTACCTATCCTTTGCTGAGTGGTTCAGCCGGACATAGAGATCCTTACGGTCTCTATATGGGGCCGAGGTCTACCGGTTCCAGCAGCAGACGGTAGAGAAGTTTTCATATATTTGTTAGCCGAAGCAAGCGGCACAGCACAAACCAGGGCCGGGCTAATTGAGCTCGGCCTCTTTTTTTCTGCCCACAGCCCCTTTTTGACGGATTGGCTTTGAATTGGCTTTGTTTTTTCGCCGCTCCGGCCCATCAAAATCTCCATAACTCCTTATTAATATTGATTTAACGTCATTTTTCCCATTTTGACATTGGCTTTGTTTTTTCAACTTGGGTTTTCAACCCCCAGAAAATCTGGGGGCTAAATGATATTGGGTTTGATTGGGTTTGTTTTCACCAAGTGTCCAATCCACTTTATTTTACATATCCTCTTATTATAATTGACTTTACGTTCATTTGACTCCATCGCAAATTGGGTTTGTTTTTTCAACTTAAGCTCAATTTCTCGTCGTTTTCTACTCTTTTTCACCTGTTTTTTTCATTATTTCTCAATTTTACATTCTAAATTCTCAATTCTTTCGACCCGGCACCAGTGGTGCGGGCTAAACTGTATTGTTTC
>CAZSOR010000201.1:0-8676 GCA_964608395.1 uncultured Pirellulales bacterium | reverse complement strand
AGCGATGCCGCGCAGGATTCCTCTGTTCGGATCGTTGGTATTGGTCATTTTTCCCAGCTTCTGCAAAACACGATGTATGTGACGGCATGACTCAACATGTACTGTAATCATATCGGCGCCGGCGGCAACGTAGCTTTCAAGCTTATCGAGAGGATCTTCTATCATCAGGTGTATGTCTTTTAGCAGGGGAGTTTTTACAGCCTTGATAAAGTCTGGTCCGACAGTCATCATCGGGCAAAAACAGCCGTCCATAACGTCAACGTGCAACAGTTTAACGCCTGCCGTGTCCATGAGCTTTAACTCTGGGCCGAGTGACATTAAATCCGCGGTAAGGATTCCCACGCTAATAAGCGGGGATGATTCACGAATCTGCTCTAAGAGAGGTTTATCCGGCATTTTCAATTACAACCCTTCTGCTTAAGTGTGTTTTCTTCATTCCAAAAGCTGCCCAAATCTTGATTTCATCCACTCAAGGACCTCCTGTGCCGCTTGTCTTGCTTCAGTAGCATCGTCGA
This sequence comes from uncultured Pirellulales bacterium, assembly GCA_964608395.1. Classification (GTDB taxonomy): domain Bacteria; phylum Planctomycetota; class Phycisphaerae; order Sedimentisphaerales; family Anaerobacaceae; genus JAFGPJ01. The sequence goes on along the minus strand of CAZSOR010000201.1, from coordinate 8,161 downwards.
TCTTCAACGTCAATTCATCTCCAGGATAACGAACCTCTACAGCGTAAGGATTAAGCAGAGCAAGCGCCTCTCGCAACGATTCGGCAAGGACGTCATATTCAACAACTTTGTCTAAGATAACAAACAAGTTATGTGTTATCGGATATTCGCAGGCGTGCGCGACAAGAAAACCTTTGAGTAGTTTTTCGGCAGCCTGCTGGCAGTGAAAACAGACTGTGTCATAAGGGACTTTATCAGCGATAAGATTATTGTCGGCGTTTAATAAATCACTTTTTGCCTTATCGAACCATCGCCCGGCATATTCAAGCTTTTCATCCATACAGCTTTTTCCCTTCCCGCAGTACGGTGGAGATGAATGAAAGCTTGAACTGGCTCTCTTTTTCAACTTCTTTAGGAGTATAAACCAGAATGTCCATCGGAAAAGGATATGGTTTGAACATGAGGTGTAGTTGGCGGCTTCTTTTATATCTTGGCAAATTACTTTCAGCAATCACCAGCAAATCAACATCGCTATGTTTTCCGGGTTGGTTTCGGGCGTATGAGCCGAAAAGAATCACTGCCTTAGCATTGATTTGTTTCCCAATTTTTCCGGCAACATTTTCAATTTCATTGAAACTTACCATAGCTCGATGATAATTGTCCTTATATGTTATTGCAATAATTTTTCTGTGTGTTTAATTGTTCTCTTCGTTTTTAAGAGTTTCGTACATCTCAAGGGCGTCGGCCGGTTTCAAATTTTCATGGACGACCTTATGAACCGTCTGCATCATTGCTTTGGGCGCGTCGGCCTGGAAAATATTTCGTCCCATATCCACGCCCGATGCTCCTCCCTGTATGGCATTGTAAGCCATTGTCAGGGCATCGAGCACGGGAATTTTCTTTCCGCCTGCCATCACAATCGGAACCGGACAGGAAGCTGTTATCGTTTCAAAGCCCTCCGGCACGTAATAAGTTTTGATAATCTGTGCGCCAAGCTCGGCACACATTCGGCAGGCCAGGCGGAAATATCTTGCATCTCGCACCATGTCTTTACCCACTGCCGTGACCGCCATCGTAGGAATGCCGTATCGAAGCCCCATATCCACCAGCCGAGTCATATTATGCACCGAGCGGGTCTCAAACTCGCCGCCGATAAAGACCTGTAAGGTAATCGCCGCGACGTTCATCCGAATGGCATCTTCGATATCGACGGCTAATTCTTCGTTCGACAATTCCTTGAGTATGCTCGGGCCGCCGCTGCACCGCATCACAACGGGTTTGGTCAACGAAGGCGGTACGGTGGTTCGCAGAATTCCCCGGGTCAGCATTATAGCGTCGGCATAGTACATGAGCGGCACGATAGTCAGGTCAATTCGCTCAAGCCCCGTCGTTGGGCCCTGAAAATAGCCGTGATCGATCGCAAACATTACCGTTCGACCCGAATCGGGATTGAATATCCTTGAGAGCCGGTTTTTCATGCCCCAGTCAAGAGAGCCGGATCCTTTTAGGAAAAAGCCCGGTGTCTTCATCGGAGTGTCTTCGTAAAACTTTTTCGCTTCTTTTACTGCATCGGTATCAGCCATGATTCTGTCCTTTCTTTCGCTTAAGCGGCGTCTTGCTTTTCGGCCCCGTTGTCTTTCCACATCAATGGAGTCGCGGCGACGAACCAGACGATCGTGGCCAGTAGCATGAGCCATTTGACCGTGTTTAGCTCCATTCGGCCCGCGAGGAAAATAATCGAGGGCAGCGTCAAACCGATTAGTGCCAGCAGTGAGACTATTTGCAAAATAGAACGCATAATAATTTCTCCTTTTATACCGCTATACGGGGCGGATCTTTTTCTGATATAATTTGCTCAGGACGACATACAAAATGGCCGTGACGAACCAGCCGGGCAGGGAGACAAAGAAAATCTGCAAGCCTGCGTATTTTACCAATATCCATGCCGTGGCTAATGTCACGAACCATGCAAGGCCGGCCGCCCAGTTGAAGGTTTTGCCGCTCAGCTCGGCGTAGTAACTTTGCAGCCCGAACTTGCGGATAAGCCAGAAGTCCACGAATATCACCGCGCCCATCGGCATCAGAACCAGGCCGTACAGTGCGACAAAACCCAGCAGCTTCATCGCAATGGCCGGGAACATCCCCGAGATCGTCGCAATCGCGCCGGTAATCAGTGTCACCTTGAAACGGGACGATTTCGGTGAGAGAGCCTGGAAAGCGAGCCCCGCGCGATAGATGGTTGGGTTGGCGGTAGTCCAGCCGGCGATAATCACACATAGCAGACCGGCAATTCCCGCGGCGCGAAACGCCAGCGGGCCCGGCAGCACATCTATGTCGGCAGGGTCGAGGTGCAATTGATAAGCATAGAGGATCGAAGCGCTGATCCATGCCATGAAGTGCCCAACGTACATACCCGCGCCGCTGGCGACGCCGTACCAGGACTTTTTCGCGAATCGGAACACGGACAGATCGCTCATTCCGATGTGCATGGCCATATTGCAAAACCATGCGAAGAACAAGACGTGCCAGAAGGTGAATTTGACTTGTCCCTCCTGAGGATCACCGCCCACCCAGATATGCTCCTTTGCTAATTGCCACGTATCGCCGAGTGACCCAATATCGGCATTTGTGGCGACGACGAACTGGCGAAGGCCGATGAATCCGAACGCGAGGAAGACCAGGACCATCCACGGGGCGGCCACGTTTGCGAACTTTGACACGGTTTGGTAGCCGTAGGCGGCGACGATGGCGATAAGCCCGCCGGCCACTGCGACGGCGAGGACCCAGCCAACGCTGTTGGGATACAGGTCATTAAGGCCCGGCATTTTGAAATTGAACCAGACGCCGATTGCCGTTGCAGAGACGGTTACCATCGCCCCTGCGAGGAAGCAGAACATCACGCCGTTGGCAAGGTTGTATAGCGTCACGAGCTTGCGGCCGCAAATCTTCTCCAGTTGATAGTAGAGCGTCAGGCGGCTTCGCGTGGCTATCGGTGCACACATAAACATCCAGCTAAGGACCGCAAGGGCGTTACCGAGCAGAAGGCCCATGATAAGGTCATAAGCACTGACTCCCGCGGCGACAAATAGCGGCCCGAGCATTAACTCGGTCCCGGCACAATGTTCGCCGGCGTACATTCCAATGAAGCTCTTGAAGCCGAGCAGCGCACTCTTCGGCACCGGCTCACGCTCGAACTCACTTCCTTCTTGCGTTTGCTGCGACTGCTGATCCGTATCCATGCCGTCTCCCTTACTTTTTAACAGTGATAAGTATCCGTTCTACCCGCGTTTGCTGAGAACATTCTTTTCGTAGGCTCTGGTCTCATCCAGCCATGATTCGCCGGCCGGAGTCTCCATTTTTGTGCAATAGTAATCCCATACCGCTCCGAAGGGCAGTGTCTTAAGCTCTTCCTGCATTGCCAGGCGTCCGGTGTAATCACCTTCAAGCTCCATTTTACGTAACATTTCCGAAGGTTCCAGCAGGGCGATTAAGAGGGCCTTTATCATACACCGTGTCCCTATCACCCATGCCGCGATGCGGTTTATGCTGGCGTCGAAAAAGTCCAGGCCGATGTGCACGCGTTCGAGATAATCGCCGCGAACGATTTCCTGCGCGATGGCGCGCAGCTCGTCCGAGAGAATCACTACGTGGTCGCTATCCCAGCGTACGCCCCTGCTGACGTGTAGCAGGATTTCATCGAGAAAGGTCATTACCGATGATATCTTGTCGGAGACGACCTCCGTCGGGTGGAAGTGTCCCGTGTCTAAGCAGAGCAGCGTTTTGTTTTCTATAGCATAAGCCAGATAGAATTCATGCGAGCCGACGACGTAGCTTTCCGAGCCGAGACCGAACAGCTTGCATTCGACGGCGTCGAGCAGCCTGCTGCGGCCTATCTTCTTGGCGAAGATTTCATCGAGCGATTTTTTCAGCCGCTCGCGCGGTCCTTTGCGGTCGGCGGGAATGTCCTTGGAGCCGTCCGGTATCCACAGGTTGGTGACACAGGGTGTGCCCAGTGCCTTTCCAATTGCAGCTCCGATATTCCGGCACACAATTCCGTGCTCGACCCAGAACTTGCGTATGCTTTCGTCCGCGCTGGACAGCGTGAATCCGCTGTCGGCTTTCGGATGCGAGAAAAATGTCCCGTTGAAATCCATTCCTATGCCGTTTGCTTTGGCCCAGTCGATCCATGCCGTGAAGTGTTCGGGTTGAAGCTCGTTTCGGTCGGGTTTACCCTTGGCTTCGGCGTACATTGCGTGCAGGTTCAGCCTGTGCTTGCCCGGTATCAGGCTCAATGCTTTGTCGATGTCGGCTCGCAATTCGTCGGGCGTCTGCGCCTTGCCGGGATATGTGCCGGTTGCCATTATGCCGCCCCCGCTGAGCCCTTCGTCGCTCTCGAATCCGCCGACGTCGTCTCCCTGCCAGCAGTGCAGCGAAATGGCTATTTTGCCCAGTCGATCCATCGCCTTGTCACTATCGACACCCAGCCCGGCGTAACGCTGCTGTGCCGCCTCATACGCTTTTTCGATCTTCTTCATACTGCTCATCATGAATCCTTAAGGTATAGTTTTGTTTATAATTTGACACTCAAGAGACGTAATTTTCCAGAAGTTTTTTCTCCGCCCGCCTGGTCCAGAGTCCGTGCTTCAGGCACTCGGCGACGTCCGGCATTTTTTCGGCCAGTTCTCGAAGCGTCACCAGCCCTAAATTCCGGCAGGCCGGATAGACGATAATCTTGCCCGCGATCGAGCGATTCTCGACCGCTCGGATTCCATCGGTTGCTCCTTCAAGCCCGCTGATCGCGGCGACGCTGAGGTTGGTATCGAGCCGGCCGGATTCGACTTTGGATAGCATGAGCTTCATATCATCCAAAGTCGAGCCGCTTGTCCCGATGAAATACAATTGCTTTTCGATATAAGAATCCAGGTCGATATCCCCGGTGACTGTTGCCGGGATACCGGCGAAAATGTTTATCAGGCCCCGCTCATCGGAATTGTGCACAGCGGCGGCGACCAAAGCGGGAATCGGAGCCATCAAAGCCGTGTAATCGAACGGACCGGGCGTTTCTTGCCTGGTCGGATTACACGTCTTGTACTGAACGCTGTTCTTTTCGGCCAGGGGGGCGGCGATTTTTGTCAATGCGGCCAATCTGCCGTCGTCCACGTCGCTGCCGAATACGCTGACGCCTTCGACGCCCTGGCAGATATTGCGGATTACGTGCATCATTCCCATCGGTCCGCCTGCGCCGATGACGTTGATTTTGTCGCCGGGGCGAATTTCGTCGGTCTCTGGAATGATTTCCATCGACTCGGCCGGGTCCGACCCGGTAGTGCCAATGATACGGATGCCGCCGTAGTGAACTCTGCCGACCATAGCGACAACGTCCCTGCCGAATTTGCCGCCGCACAGGACAATATTCAAGAGGCCTTTGAGGGCGACTTTTGCGAATAAAGCCTCGGCAGTCTCCGGATCAGAGCCAAAATAAATCACATCATCATAGCCGGCGTCGGAAAGCTCGGCGACATTCTCGGCTATCTTAATCGGGATGGATAATCCCGCCGGTACCGGGGACTTCGAGATCCATGTGATTTGAGCCGGCTTGCTGTAGCGGCTGAACAAATCTCCGAATGCATTTTCGGGCACTTCCACATCCGCGACAACGAGCATATGCCCGCCCGTTTTCAAGCTTGTTCGCTCAGTGGAGGCGTAGGCGTCCTCGACGCACGCCCAGGGCTCCACGAGAGCCACCGCCGAACCGGATAGTTCCTCGCTGACAGGTAGAAGCATGGAATCTCCTTCCGGCGACGTGATTATTCTTTTGTCCATCAGGACGTATTCAGCAAGAGCCCCTTCGAAATTGTAACCGAACGCGCCGTTGGAAGTTGCCGTACGTACCCAGCGATAATCCGTCTGCACGAGGAATCTCTGGCCGGGCTTGAAATCTTCGACGTCGGGGCCGACCGCTTCGATTCGTACCACGGCCTCGTGGCCCGGCACGGTCGCTGCGTCACCGGGGACATAGCTGGGTATCTCTTTGAGAATATCCAGGTCGACGCCGGAGACTACCTCGCTTTTACGAACGTGCGATGAAAATTGCTTGAGCAGCTTGAGATCGGAAAAGCAAAGCCCGACAGCCTCGACCCGGCAGAGAATCTGGTGCCTGCCCGGCTTTGGGACGTCCTTGGATTTGTTTAAGATAAGCTCATCCGGGCCAACTAACTGTACTGCATATTGTGTTTGTGGTATATCTGTCATAATAATTCTTTTCTATCTGTCATTGCGAGCGTAGCGAAGCAATCTCAAATCGCAACAAATGAGATTGCCGCGGCCTGCTCGGCAGGCCTCGCAATGACATGTATAATCAATTTTTTATTCGAGCTAATATGTCCTTAGGAGTTAAATCTTCACTCAAGCCGTCAAGGCTGTCTTCATTCTCCGGCTGAAGCGAGCTTCCGAGCTGCTCGAAAAACTTATTCTTGCCGGCAACGTTTTCGAAATTCTTATTTGACCACTCGCTGGTATATCCCAGGCCGCATTTTCGTTGTAGCACCGAATGGGCGTAAACGATATGCGCACCTTTCAGGAACACGGGCGCCAAAGGCTCAAGCTCTTTGCTCGCGAAGTCGTCGACAAATTTCTGCCCGGGGCTGTTCATCTCTGTTCCCTCCACGACGGGCAGGTGCAGCTTCTCGGCCAATTGGACCACGTGGTAGAGGTTCTCCAATTTTACGCTGCTTGCCCCCGGTGTGTAATTACGGTCCGGAATAACATTGATCGCCGCGGCCCCGGTGCTCATGGCTACTTCAAGCAATTCGGCGATTGCTTTCTCGCCGTCACTTGTTCCGTCCAGCCATGTGTGGACGGGGATTCCGCCAGCTGCGAGGATGAAGCTGTTTGTATCGGCCATATGCGGGAACGAGCCTTTGCCGGGCTGAACGTACCCAACGCCGCCGCGTTTCATAGTCTTAGCACGAATCGCATTGAGTAAATCCCTGCTCTCGGGAAGCTGCGAGGTTGTGATCTCCATACCTAATTTCTCAGACCAGAAGTTAGCCAGCTCTTCTGGCTCGGCAAAGATTTCCAGAGCCTTGCGGGCGTAGGCTGAGCACATGTGTCGCTCGGTTGCATTGCCCGAAGGCGTCAGCGTAAGTATGTCCCGTTCATAGTCGAGTTCGACCGGATGAAGATGCCTGTTAACCCTTTCCATCAGGTCCCTATTTCTTCGCTGGGCGGTTTCTCGAAGTTCCGCGAGAAAATTTTTCTGCTGCTCCGGGACATTCGCGGAGGAAAATCCTACGCCCATGTGATACGAAATACCCGGCTCGCCGGGCGAGTTGATTACCCGGTCTTTGAATTCCGGAACAAATACCCGCGTCTCAAGCCCTGCGCAGCCCTTCAGGCCCAGAAGCTGACAGGCATCCAGAAACTCATCGAGGGCATCCAGAACGTCGAAATCGACGACACCCGCGACGGCCAATCCGGCCTTGCGAGCAAGCCATGCGAATTTGCTCGGCGAATAGCCGTACGTGTTATAGGAGAAAAATGTATGGCAGTGAATGTTGACGTCTGTACCGGTCTTGGGCAAATTGATTTCGCCCGCCTCGACTTTCTCACACAGGGCCGACAGGGCATTTTTTCTTTGGTCCGGGTCGAAACTATCCAGTTCGTGTTCGAGTTTTTCGATCAAAGCTTGTTTCCTTTTTTACTTTTTGCTTTTCTCATATTGCTCTTGCCAGAGCGAGTTATCCTGCGGCTCGTATTCTTTTAATTCGAATGAATTGCGGACGATTTGGCGGGCCTCGGCGAGCGTTTTTATCTGTCCGGTCGCTATGGCCTGCATCAGGATATTGCCGCTGGCAGTGGCCTCGATGGGGCCGGTGACAACTTTCTTGCCGAGTGCGTTGGCGGTAAACTGGCAGAGCAGCTCATTCTGGATTCCGCCGCCTACAATATGCAAAACTTTGATCTTGTGTCCGATGACATCTTCGATGGCTTCCATTACCGAGCGATACTTCAAGGCAAGATTTTCCAGAATTGTTCTTGTTATTTGCCCCTTGTCGTTAATCGGTTTTTGGCCTGTCTCTTTTAGGTAGTCATTAATTCTTTTCGGCATATCACCCGGGGCGAGGAATCCGCTGTAATCGACATCGATATGGCGGGCGAAAGGTTTGGCTTTTTCGGCCAT
>CAZSOR010000200.1:0-8730 GCA_964608395.1 uncultured Pirellulales bacterium | reverse complement strand
GCATGGGGCAATACGCTACATCGCTTATACCCCCGGGAGCGAGGGCTTCTTATCGCGTCCCCACGGCTGCTGACGAAGGCAAAGACTGGACCTCGCTCGATTTCGACGACTCGGCATGGAACACCGGGCCGACCGGAATCGGCTTCGGCAGTACCGCACCGGGATTCGAAGTGATTTACTATAAGGCGAATACCGCCGTCGGAGACCTGGACACCGCAGAGCTGGTTATCAGCAATCCATCCTACCAGAGCGAGGTGGCTGCCGAGACAGCGCCGGTAATAAACTATCTGAACACCGACGGCAGCGGCCACTTCGACGCCGACAATCCGTTTCCATCCACGACTATAGGCAGCGACATGGACGATTATGTCATCCTCGTGACCGGCAAGGTTCTGATCCCTATGGGCGGCGACTGGACGTTCGGCGTCAATAGTGACGACGGCTTCGGAGTGGAAATGACCAACGGCAACAACGTCATGACATTCTCCTACCCCGACCCCCGTTCGGCAAGCGACACAATCGTGACTTTCAACTTCCAGGAATGGGGCTTTTATGATCTGCGACTGGTCTTCTACGAGCGGGGCGGCGGCTCATCACTGGAATTCTTTGCCGCACAGGGACGTCGCTCATCGTTCGACGCGTCACGCTTCCGGCTGGTTGGGGATATGGCAAACGGCGGACTCTACGTAATCAGCTCCGGCGACGAAGCCAACACAAATATCGATCAGCAAATGAAAAACGTCAATGCCTCGCTGTGGACGAGGATAGAATTCGAGGGCGACCAAACCTACTTTTTCGACTCGCTGGCGCTGCGGATGAAATACGAGGACGCGTTCCTGGCGTATCTCAACGGCATCGAAATTGCCAGAGGTAATTTTACCGGGGAGCCCGCGTGGAACTCCGCCGCCGACGGCAACCGTTCGAACGAGCTGGCCTCGGAATTCGTGCACTTCGACATTTCCGATCTGACCGGCGATTTACGCGAAGGCAAAAACGTGCTGGCGATTCACGGATTAAACGACGACAAGGCCGACGGCGAGTTTCTTATACTGCCCGAGCTTATCGCCGCCAGCAACCGGATGATGCCGCAGTACTTTTCTACTGCGACGCCGGGGCAGTTTAACGTTGCCGGCGCGATGAATATTGTGGCCGACACGAATTTCAGCGTCGATCGCGGCTTCTACGAAACTCCATTCGAAGTGGCCATCACCTGCTATACGCCGGGAGTCACAATACATTATACTTTAGACGGCAGTGTTCCGAGCGAAACGCACGGCAACGAATACTTCATCCCGATCCGAATACAGACGACCACATGTTTGCGAGCGATGGCCTTTCGGCCCGGCTGGATGTCAACCAATGTCGACACTCAGACTTATATTTTTCTCGACGATGTAATTCATCAGCCGGGCAAACCGTTTGGTTTCCCCGACAGGTGGGGTTCGACCACAGCGGACTACGAGATGGATCCCGAGGTGGTTAACGACCCGCAGTATCGCAACGTGATGAAAGACTCGCTTTTGTCGCTCCCAACAATGTCGATTGTGACCGAAACAGACAACCTTTTCGGCGGCAGCGGCATCTATTCGAATTCACTTTCAGCCGGCGTTGCCTGGGAAAGGCCGGCTTCGGTCGAATATTTCTTTCCCGACGGCACAACAGGATTTCAGGTGAATGCCGGTTTGCGAATCTACGGCGGCAATCCGTTCCGCGGCATGAATCTCACAAGGAAAAAATCGTTCCGCCTGCTCTTCAAGCGTCAATACGGCCCGACCAAGCTGAATTACCGGCTGTTCGACGCCCCGGACGCCGCGGCGAGATTTGACACGATTGTACTTCGGGCAGGATCGAACGACGGCTGGAATAATTGGGGAGATGCGGACACTCAGTATATTCTCGACGAGTTCATGCATCGCTTCCAGTTGGACACGGGGCAGGTTTCGCCTCACGGGACATTTGTGCACCTGTACGTCAACGGACTTTACTGGGGCCTGTATCACCCGACTGAACGGCCTATGGCTTCTTTCTGCTCCAATTATTATGGTGGCGACAAAGAAGAATGGGATTCTCTGAATTCCGGCACACCCACAGGTGAGAGCAACACAAGCACCTGGAACGCCATGCTGAGCCAGGTCAGCGGTGGACTGGCGGACAACGAATCCTACCAGAAAATCCAGGGCAACAATCCGGACGGCACAAACAATCCAAACTACGACGATCTGCTGGATATCGAAAACTATATTGACTGGATGTTCACGAACTTCTGGGGCGGCACGGGGGACTGGCCCAATCATAACTTTTTCGCGGCTTGTCGCAGACCTCCGAACGCTATCGGATTCAAGTTTTTCAACTGGGACTCGGAAGGCGCGATCGTCATCTGGTCGAGCCTCAATGCGAACGTCACCGGCGTAAGCGCTAATGGCGCTCGGCCATACGTCACACTCAGAGATAACGAAGAGTTTCGTATGCTCTTTGCCGATCATACTTACCGGCACATGTTTAATAACGGCCCGGGAACGACGGAGGCATCTTACGCCCGCTACAAGGAACTCGCCGACGAAATCGAGCTGGCCATAATCGCCGAGTCGGCACGCTGGGGCGACCAGGCACGCAACAGGCCCTACACGCTTACCGACTGGCAGAACTCGCGGGACTATATCCTCAACACTTACATGCAGCGGCGCCCGGATATTCTCCTGGGGCAATTACGCAGCGCAGGGCTCTATCCATCCATCGACCCGCCCGTCTTTAATATCAACGGTCAGCCCCAGCACGGGGGACAGATTCCATCGACTCACGTGCTCTCGATGACCGCTCCTTTGGGGACGGTTTACTACACAATTGACGGCAACGACCCGCGGCTGCCAACAGTTATGGATATCGTCAGCGACGACATTCTCGTTGTCGAGAACGCCTCCAAGCGGGTTATTGTCCCAACCGGCCCGATTAGCAACAACTGGAGGGGCGGCGGGACTTTCAACGACTCGGCCTGGACGCTCGTCACAGGCCACCCCGGCGGTGTCGGCTACGAAAGAGGCTCGGGTTATCAAAACTACATAAGCCTCGACCTCGGGGCTCAGATGTATAACGGCAACACTTCATGCTATATCCGCATCCCGTTCAATCTCGATTCTGCCAGGGCGATGGGCATCAATTTTATGAGATTGTGGGTTCGCTATGACGACGGATTTGTCGCTTACCTTAACGGCACCGAGGTGGCCCGGCGTACTTTCAGCGGGACGCCGGCATGGAATTCCAACGCGAACGGCACACATGATGATGGGGCTGCCGTCAACCTCGAAATGATAGATATCTCTGCCTTTACCGACAGACTGCAGCGGGGCAGCAACGTATTGGCCATACAGGGCATGAACAATTCTCCAACTAGTTCCGACTTGCTGATCTCCGTCCAGTTAACCGCCGGCGAAAGCACAACTATCGGCGAGTTCCTGTCGGACAGCGCAGTCAAGTATACCGGGCCTATCCAGTTGGCCGAGAGCACCACCTTCAAGGCGCGTCTGATGAACGGTGCTACATGGAGCGCCATGAACGAGGTGACCTTTGCCGTCGGACCGGTCGCCGAGAATCTGCGGATCACAGAGATCATGTACAATCCGCAGGATAAGGGCAATCCCGACGATCCGAACAGAGAATTCATCGAGCTGAAGAACACCGGAACCGAGACGCTGAATCTGAGCCTGGTCCGCTTCACGAACGGCATTGATTTTACCTTCCCGTCTCTGGAGCTTGCCGCAGATCAGTACGTCGTCGTGGTTAAAGACATCGAGGCGTTTGCAGCCCGGTACGGCACGGACCTGGTGATCGCCGGCGAGTATTCCGGCAGCCTGAACAACGCCGGCGAAAGAATCGAGCTTCAAGATGCCGTCGGCCAAACCATACTGAATTTCAGATACAGTGACAACTGGTATGATATTACCGATGGGATGGATTTCTCTCTGACGATAGAAGATCCAGCCGCTGCCGATCCGAACCTGTGGGACGATAAGAGCGGCTGGCGCCCGAGCGCAGCCGCTGGCGGCTCGCCCGGCTGGGACGATACGGGCCAGCTTCCAGCGCTCGGCGAGGTGGTAATTAACGAGCTGTTAACTCATTCACACGCCGGCGATCCGGACTGGATCGAGCTGCACAACACTACCGGTACAGCGATTAACATCGGCGGCTGGTTCCTAAGCGACAGCTCTGTTGACTTGATGAAATATGAGATAGCCGCCGGCACGACAATCGAGCCGTTCGGCTACATTGTTTTCTATGAAGACCTGCATTTCGGCAATCAGGGCGATCCGGGCTGCCATGTGCCTTTCGCACTCAGCGAGAACGGCGAAACGCTCTATCTGCACTCCGGCTCCGACGGCGCATTAACCGGATACAACGACCAGGAGAATTTCGACGCTTCAGAGACCGGCGTCGCCTTCGGCAGGTATCATAAAAGCACCGGCACGTACAACTTTGTCGCAATGAGCGTTAACACCCCGGGCGGCGCAAATGCCTATCCAAAAGTCGGCCCGATCGTTATCAACGAGATTATGTACAATCCCGCCTCAGGAGATCAGAACCAGGAGTATATCGAGCTGCTCAACATCAGCGAAGCTGCGGTTATATTGGCCGAATATGACAACGAGCAACTCGTCGATGTCCCATGGCGGTTTACCGACAGCGACGGCATCAGCTTTGATTTCCCGCTCGGTACGGCAATGGCGCCGGGTGAATATCTGCTGTTAGTCAAAAACGAGGACGTATTCGATTCGGTGTATCATGCTGGCGCCGGCGGCGTGCAAATCTTCGAATGGGGTACCGGAAAACTGAGCAACGGAGGCGAGAAAGTGCAGCTCTCCAAACCGGGCGACGAGGTCGATGGCACGCGTTATTATATCCGCGTCGACCGCGTCAATTACAGCGACGGTTTTCATCCTTTTGGCGAAGACCCCTGGCCGCTCGGGCCGGACGGCTATGGCCAATCGCTCACTAGGAAGGAGCCTGACGATTACGGCAATGATCCTGACAGTTGGATAGGAGCCGATCCTTCGCCCGGACGATAGATTCTAATTCGATTTTCGATTTACAATTTCAGATTTAAAATAGTTGCCCAGGGCAGGTTCAATAGTAGTTTGTCAAATTTTATTTGATAGCTTGGAAGGGTGGCAGTAGGGGCAACCCTATGTGGTTGCCCAGGGCAGGCACACGGGCCTGCCCCTACCGGGATGGCTTCTCCTGCATTTACCATCCCCAAAGCCTTTGGCTTTGAGGCTGCCACCCAATAGTCTGATGACGACAACTTACAGCTTCAAGCTTGACAGACTACCAGCCTTCCCTATTGAGGCCTGCCCGGCCGGCGAGGCTGAATTTGCATGTTCCTGTCGTACTCCATCGTAAAGCTGTACTTCACAACGGTCACATCCTTCTCAACAGTATTGGGTTTGAGCTTCATGTCCCAGCGAAGAATACCTTTTTTTCCTTCTGAGCGGAGATATTCGCTGTCGGCGCTTAATTGGGGCTCGGTTTTTTCAAGCTCTATCTTAATCGAAGAATCATCGGCATGCGGAAGCCGGTCCAGCAACTGCAGCTCAACCGGTGTATTTTTGTAATTACTCAGAGCGATGCGATAGTCATACGTATCGATGCGATTTCCGCCCTGGATGCGCGTCTTTTTGTTCTCAAGCTCGCGAACCACCTGAACCTGCGTATCGATACCGAAGCCGGCGGTGAATGTCTCGCCGATAGTGACCTGCGGTAGCCGGCTCTTGCCGACGAATTCGCTGTTGCGGAATATACTGGCGTCTCCGGGCAGAAGAACCGTGTCACTGTTGTTGAGTAGGTCCGCCTGAAGATAGACATAATCGGTCAGCAGCGGAGTCGCGATGAGCGTAAAATCGGCCCGGCTTCTGATCGAAGCGATGCTGACGAGCTGCTGGTCGCTTCGGCTGGGCAGCGTTAATCTGCCGGGCAAGTCATACGTTACGCTAATTCCCTCAGTTCGAGAAATCTGGGCTATCTGTTGCTGAAATTCCTGCAGCTCTTTTTGGCCGGCCCTGAAGAAAAATGCTTGGTTGTTTATTGCCAGCTCGTTGAGTTCGGTATTGGCAGCTATACCTTTTTTAATATTGGCTTTTCGAGACTCCTGGTATTGTCTGGCCTGAGCAGCCCCAATGAAAGCCTGAGTTTGAAGCTGCTGGGTTTGGGCCGGATGAGAAAGGGCCACGAGCATGGGCTCCAGGATTGGCGGTGCCGCAACCATCGTCGGCTCAGCGGTGGAAAGGCTAAGCGCCACGCCGTCCCAGTCTTCGCCGCTGGTCTGATTCACCACGGCGTTGTACTCGATCAGGACGTTTGATTTTTTAGGATCCGCTCGGAGATTGTACTGCTGCTGCCAGTTTGCGCCGCCGACAAGGTAGCTTAGCTCAATCGCTATTTTTTTGGTGCCGGATCTGCTTATAAACAGAACGGCTTCCCGCTCGGTTCGGGACTGGCCGGCCACCAGCTTTTTGCGTTTGCGATCAAGTAGTTCAAGTTCCTTTTTCAATCCGGCAATCTTGTCCTCAAGCTCCATTCTTTGCTTGTAGTACTCGATGCCTTTTGTCTCTATCAGCTCTGTTAAGCTTTCCACAGGCTCGAAAGCCAAAAGGCCTCTACTGAGGTCGCTTTTTGCCGCGGCTATGGTAAAGTCCTTGAGCTTCTCGAACATTTGCCATTGCAGATCCAGATGCTTATGCTCGCTTTCGGCGTGCTTGATCTGATGCTGTACATCCTCAATCTGAGCGTCAAGCTGCTTGACCTCCTGACGCGTGTCTTGCCTTACTGCTTTTTCGCGATACCTGACGCTGAGTACCTTGGTATCGTCCGAGGTCTGGGCATAAATACTTTCGGGCACAATCATAGCCGGCAGGTCTTTCACTATGAACTCCGATGCGCCCGGCGGTAAATCAATGCCAACAGTTCGCGTCACAAGAGCCTGGCCGCGATACACCGTGACCTTCGAAATTGTGCCGGTTGTTGTCGGCACATCGGCAAAAGCAACAGATGCCACAATAGCCGTTAGCGCAACTGCTAATACGAGTTCCTGTGTGAGGTTTTTCATTTTTCAGCTCCTTTCAAAATTTGTGATTATGAAATTTTATTCTGACAAATCATTTTGTGCCTTGTTGGCTTTTGTTGTAGAATTGATGCTCACGCATTATTTTGCGTTGCCTTGCCCAGTTTGTTTCGTCCATATTATTTCTGTCCTCTCTTTGTTGCTCGGCGTATTTTTTGAGCTTTTGAGAATCGTACCGGACCGCATTGTCTTTGAGATACGCTTCGTTCTCGAACAACAGTTCACAAGCCTGCTTCATTTCTCCTTTATCCCTTAGTTTCAATGCCAGTTCGTTGCGTTCGGTGGCGATAAGCTCAATCACATCGGCCATCACGTCATGATTGGTTTGTCTTTCGATGAGTTCTTCTGAATTCGAAAAATTCACCTCTACATGACTGCTAAGTCTGTCGGTCGTATGGGTTTTAAGATTCGAGTAGCTGACGTTAACCGCAGCTATTTTTCGTTTGTGCTCCATGGCGGTTCCGGGCACTTCGACTTCCAGCATAATGAACTTCTCGTGCTTGCTATAAAGCTGATTGATGAAAACCTCGACATTTTGTCCCTCGATTCGTCCTTGTCTTCCGAGGAGCCGGATAGGCCTTATATCTTGTGAACATTTGATTTTTATTTGAATCTCCTGGGCTACTACGGAAAGCGCCCGTCCAAATTCGCTGTCAAAAACACCGGAAAGTTCATTAGCACTTTCAGCGAAATAATGGCTGCCATCACTTTTATAAGCCAATTGAGTCATCAAATCTTCGTTATAACCAAGTCCCAGGCCGACAGTCGTTACCGAGATACCATCCTCAATCAAAGAAGCTCCGAGCCGGCCTAATTCTGTCGGAGTTTGCGGGCCGACATTTGCCAGGCCGTCCGACAATAAAACCAGGCGATTAACTCGATTATCGGAAACGAACTTCCTCAGCTCTTTTGACCCTTTGCTGACGCCGTCGTACAAAGCCGTACTTCCGCCGGCGCTGATGTCTCTTATCCTGCGGAATATCATTTCCTTGTCCGCAGCTTTCGTAGCCGGCACCAAAACATTTACCTTTGAATCATAAGTGACAACAGAAATAATGTCGCTGCAATTGAGACGGTCGATTGCCATTATCGCTGCATCCTTTGCTTTGGCAATTTTATCGCCGCTCATCGAGCCGGATTTGTCGATTACAATTGCGATGTTGACTGGAGCACGATCCTGCCGGGTTGGCAATGTAAAACCTGTTAGCCCGATGCGAAGATAAGCGACCTGCTTTTTGTGAGCTAACATGACAGGCTGGCCCATCGCTGCATCGAGCCTTAACTGACTGACCGGCGAAATGTCGGCGAAAACCAGATTTGCCTGCAGTACCAAAAGGCTGATTAAAATTGTTTGCATTAACTTTTTCATTTTCAGATCCTTTCAAAAAAATTCTGTAGGGTGGGCAGGTTTCCTGCCCACGCGGTTCGGGTCAATCTCTTACCGGCGCCAGAAATAATGCCACTTATACTGAAGTTCGATTTCTTTGCCGGGCTTGAGTTCGCATTCCCAGTTCACGCGTCCTACGGCGTTGAAGTGGTACCACCAATAAGGCCAATTGTACCAATTCCACCAGAATGGCCGGCTGTTCGGATCCATCCATCCGCCCTCGTGCCTGCCTAAG
>CAZSOR010000199.1:1951-8752 GCA_964608395.1 uncultured Pirellulales bacterium | reverse complement strand
GAGTTATTATCGGGCACATCGAAGAAGAATATTTAATTTTTACGGAGCACTAGCTTATATTGTGTTCAATTCCATCTGCCCATCTATTAAGATATTCTAATCCGTGCATGTTACTTCCCGATTTATAAGCATCTGGATTAGGCAAGTGACTGATTGATTTATGATAGATGCTATATGTATCACGAAGTTCATCAACAATAGTATCCCTTTTAGTGGTTTCTATTTGATCGGCTTCATTGCGTCTGACGGCAATAAAATGTTGCCTTAGTTTTTCAGGCTCATCAGCAAACAAGACTATTCTATCAGGGTCTCCCCGCATCACGTCCTGACATATTACACAATCACAAATCAATTCGGTATGCCGATGCAATATTAAGTCCGTTTGTGATAGAGAGCGAAATGCCTTAAACTTAGGTATATAATATCTTTCAGGAACACCTCCCCCACCAGGCGTTATCACAAAGCTCTTGTGCAGCGAATAGAGTATGCCATGCGATATGGCACTCAGCCCTTCAATAGTGGTGGTCATTAATAAATATCCCCCATAAAGAACTTCTACATCTGAAAAGCCTGCCAATTGTTTGATAAGTTGGCGGGATTTTACAATATTGTCTGTGATGACACTTGCCTCATCAAAATTATCAAGCCACACCACAATATGCCTGAAAGATGCATAATCTGACGCTATTCTATTAATTGTAGCGTCATTCAAATTGTCTGCCGATAAATACAAAATAACGCCGGATTCTAGCGATTCAGCTTTTGACTCGCAGATATTCTTCATGATATTGGCTAATTCTAATGACAAGCCATACCATGGATCATTAGTGGAATCGAAACGAAAATATGGAGCGACAACAAATCTGGGCAAAGTCAGTGCTCCTCTCCCATATCGTTTTATATACTTTTCTGCCTTCTTGGTTGTGGATTTTTCCGCTACAGATTCTGTTTGTGTTTTATAGATATTCTTGCATAATTCTTGCTGATCGGGAATGCTCCCTGGACGCAAGCTACCTCCCGCAGGCAAATTAGAAAGTAAGCCAGATAAGCTCGAATGATATTCATCGCACATTTTACCAATAGATATTCTCAGTTCACCAGAATCATTAACAAGATTTTCTCTTGAATGTTGCAACAAAAATGTCATTGGATCAATGATATAAGGCATGTTCTTAAATGATGCCACAAACACGGAAGTAGACGCTTCCTGATAAGCTAGTATGTGAGCGGGTATTACAAGACCATCGATTTTATCTGCTAAGTCCCGGATAATTTCTTTGTCCCGTTGCATACCAAATCTTAAATTTATGTCCATTCTATGCTCCAGAAGTACAAAGCTTTTCTTTTATTCTCTTGTTTGTGATCGTATTCACTAACTGACTCGATTTCGCAGGTTCAATAAATTGCACTGCACCCCAGACAGACCCTACGGAAATCAAGCCTATTCCACACGCTCTCAAACGATCCAGGTCAACTCTGTGAATATATTCAGAATATATTGCCACGTAACTTTTTTCCGCAACGGCAAGATTAACAACAGCTTGCTGAAAAGCCTTTTGCCAGTTTTTAACTTTTACCTCAACAGACATCAATTCATTGCTATCAATGACAAGTCCTATTAAATCAATATATTTTTCGTAATGACGATATTCTCTTTTAACAGGATTGGATTTCCGGATATGGCTTACGAGAACATCCGCTAATCGCTTTTCAGATATTTCTTTATTTATTTTCTTCGATCTTTCCATTGCTGAAACGCTTTCTCCAAGTTTGAGTCATTTTCAAAATCTTGACTTGTATTTTTCAAAGTCATCTCGGTTAAGGCCAGTGGTAGAATTCCGCCTACACCCAAAATAGACAAAATAATAAAAGCACTGATAATAAGATTGCCCAGTGGTACACTTGTTTTCTGCTCGGACCAAACAGTGAAGAAACAAAATAAAAGGCCTGCTAAAATAGATAACACCAAAAATGTCAGGGACCACTTTTTCGACCAACGGTATCTTTTTGTAAGTCCTTCTGACATTGCTGTCTTATGGGCAATAAAACTCAACTTGAGAGATGTTAACCCTTCTAAGCTGTAAGATTTTCTGACTAGAGAATCTCGTTGTCTTTTGCTGCCCACAGAATTCAGCAATTGTTCTACTTCGGTGGTTATTATACCACAGAATAACTCTCTGAAAATCTCGGCATACCTCCCCCTACTCAAATCAATTTCCTCCTCGGGGATTTTCTTCAATAGATTACAGAAATGTTCAAAACGTGAATGGCCGATTTCGTCTTTGTATGTTTCGCAAAGGGTATCTGGTAAATGCTTGTCAACTAAACCAACTAAAATCCTTGCTTCGGAAACAACAAAATCTTCGAACAAATAGGATAATTTAGCTTTTATCTGTAATAAGTACTTTTGTATTTCAGAATCGTCTCTTTTCCATACAAACCAAATTCCTCCAAACAGAGCAACCACCACCATTCCTACAAATCCCAGTGCTCCCCAATTGTGATAATATTCATTTGTGCTGTTAATTTGTTCAATTGCGGCCAATAGCATTTAAAACCCCAATTTCTGCCTGATTTCACTTTTTCCTGTATAGCTGGGAAATTGATCGTAAACAAATATCAAAAGTTGGCGTAATGTCAGAGAATTAAAAAATGTTTTAAATTCGATTAACGCTTTACGAGTTTTCGAAGTCAAGCTATTCCAAAGTCCCTCGCCTTCCTTTTCCCCATTATCACTTAGGCAATATTTATAGGACTCTATCTTTTTGTATTCACTGTCGATCCCCGCTTTCATATTCTTGATAGTATCTTCCTCATCGTCCAAATCGTCGGGAATCCAATACGTTAATTTTTCTGTTTTAACAAGCCCCAATGAGATAAGTGTTTCTAAATCGTCTCTGAGTTCATTAGAATAAGGCCCCATCTTATACGGCTGGTATTCATATTCTTTGGCAATCTCCACAAGTTCAACGGCCCCCCTGCCTTGATTAAGCAAAAACACAAATTTCTGAAGACGTGTTATACCTTCAATGGGTTCGCACTTTTTCCCGCTCACGCCTTTTGCGTATAGCAAAACGAGAATTAAATCCAAAGTATTTTCAAATTGATATTCTTCGCTCATTAATTTTTTCCTCAATAATTATTTATCAATTGGTATACGAGGACAGTCAATCTTTTCTGTTATCGTAAATTAGGTAGCTGTCCCGAATGGCAGGACATTAAGGGATTCATGCGTAGAAACCACCTGCATCGACAAGACGGCGCGTATGAATTCAATGATACCGCTCTTGCCGCAAAAAGAGTGCAAGTACTTGCCTTTATAAGTAATTTCGTCAATCGTAGCATGAAACCTCCAATAATTATAAAAAAGCCCCACGTACAGCTTAAAGTCCCGGCTGTTCCTAGTTTCTTCTATTACCTCCTAACGTGGCCTTCAGCGGCGGCTGAACGCCATCCGCTGGTAAGCCTTGTTCTAATACTAGTCCAAACCGAACCTCTTCAGAAGATACTGCGTCAGAATCGTCAGGAAAACACCGACAACTGCCCCTGCAAGCCAAGGAATGACCTTTATTCCCGTGTTGACAAGGCGTCCAAGAGGCGTGCGGTTCCGGGCATCTTCGTGAAGCTTGTCAAGATAAACATGGCCGTCGAGGGTTATGCCTAGGACCGTAACTGACCTCGGCAGACCATTCTCGTCGTTGTCGACCGCGCCTTTTAGATACCCCTTCTGGAGCAGAAGAGCGGCATGTTTAACACCCTGTCTGTCCGTGAGGGCATCAATCTTCACGGGAGGAACAGAAGACGCGACGTCCTCAAACAGCCTGATAAGTGGCTCTCTGAGTGTTTTCATTATCTTGCCCTTAGGTCGAACAATGTTTATATGGTTCCGTATAAGAATCCAAACAACGCTGGTTTTGCGGCATGAGAACCCAGCAAGTAAATCGTAATTTAGCCGTTAACCACTGTCTATCAAAAAGATACAGAAATCTCTGCGATTTGTTCAGGGGTCTTATATGGTTTCCGCATAACATCCCAAGCCTCTCGGTATAAAGTAAGAAAGCACAAACTACGACGTTGGCGCTTCAGAGCTATCATATCCGCGATGTTCAATTATAGATACCTTCTCCCTGTCGAGCGAGGAAAAAAGTGGGAAAAAGGCGAGAATTCAGGAGCCAGAAGGCTTTGTCATTGATTATTTACTATTTTTTCCGCGTTATCTGTGTTAATCAGCGGCCCTTGCCATTGACTATCCACAGCACGCACTACGCAATACTCACAAAGAACGCCGTATCACGGAGATTTTTCTGGAATATGCCCGCCCTTTTGTATTTGGATTCGTATAATACTTAACGAATTCGTATTTCGTATGTGGTATGTGAAATTTAGAAAACATAAATTAAGTAAGAAGGCAAAAGTGAAAAGGCGAAATGAGGACCAATCACACAGAACGCAGTACGAAACAATACAGTTTAGCCCGCACCCCTGTGGTGCTGGGTCCAAAGAATTGAGAAATATAGAAGAAAAAAAGGCAAAATAATGCAAAAAACAGGTGAAAAAGAGTAGAAAACGACGAAAATTTGAGCTTAATTTGAAAAAACAAAGCCAATTTGCGGTAGGGTGTAATTGGCGCAAAGCCTTATATGAAAGGTAATTATGAGGGTTTTCAGCATTTCAGGCGGCGAGAAAACAAAGCCAATTCAAAGCCAAACAAACCCAATCTTATTTAGCCCCCAGATTTTCTGGGGGTTGAAAACCCTATTTGAAAAAACAAAGCCAATGTTAAAATGGGGAAAATGCCGTTAAGTCAATATTGATAATGAGTTATGGTGATTTTAGTGATTTTGAGCGGTTTTGGGCGGCGAAAAACAAAGCCAAACAAAGCCAATTTCGGGGCATCTCGACTGAAAAAAGGCTGAGGAAAACAGGCTGGTATGGCGGGATTATGGTAGCGGCGGGGTGGTTTGTAAAAATTGGCCGGGGGCGATTATTCCGTGACCAGCCATGCGAAAGCGACCAGGACCAGGGCGGTAATAGCCATGAAAATGACGATGGAGCCGAAAAGGACGACCGATTCTTTGACAAAATGGACGAATCTTATTTTGGGCAGCTTTGTAGTTTTATATACGATGGAAATCGCCGCTACCAACGGCAGCAGCCACAGCATGGATTTCGGATTTACGCTGATATTTTCCGGCGTGGTAAAAGTGGCCATTATAAAAGCTGTTATCATTGACATTTTATTCTCCAGCGGCCCCGTTTCTTCGCAGATGGGCCCAGTAAACGGCGTTTACAATACACAAAAGGTTGAGCAGGCCGGTGATGCTCGTGTAAATCTGTCCGATTTCGTTCGGCCTGCCGTAAACGGGATAATCTCCCGTTCTTGTAATTTGGCCGATGGCCGCCACTGCCGGCGAGTTCATAAGCTGTGCGACGTACCAGGGCTTTGCTCCGACGGGATTGATAACGCCAATCGAGCCGATATATAAACCTGTAGCGAAAGTAAGGGCGATGGTTACGAAAATAATAATCGCGTGCTTCTTTTCTTTTATCGCTAAATGTCCGGCTCCCGGCACGAACCAGCCCATTAGTCCGACAATTATCAAAAACATGATGTGGCTTTCTCTCGAACGTGGCGCCATTATGATGCAGCCTCCGATTCGACCGGCGTATTGGCGTCCGCAGGTTCTTCTTCGGACTTGGCCGCCTTGAAGTTCATGCGTTTGAGTATGTTCTCGGGATTAAAGTGGATTACCGCCAGGGATTGCGATTGAGTGTAGTCTTCTCGGAATAATCGAGTGGCCTTCATTTTGTCGAAGTCCTCTTTAAAGAGGCGTTTGACTGAAATGTTCTTTATCACGTAAAAACTGAGGTCCGGCTTGAACTCCATGACCAGCGGCAGTGTCCCCACGGTGTCGTTGTCCTGCGGGACGAGCGAATAAAGCTGATCTACGAACTGTTGATTTACCTTGCTTTCGCTCAGGTAAAACGACGCCATTGGATCGCCCTGGCCCTGCAAGGCTAAGGTCTCCAGATTCGCTTTTGATATTCTTCGCATGTCCGGATAATTTTGCAGCCGGAACGCGTTGGGATCGTTCGGGTCGCGCTCTTGCAACTGGCCGTAAAGCTCTTCGAATTTATTAATTGCGCTTGTCCAGCCGTCTTTTTTAGCCAGAGCAATGAACTCATCGGCCTTGCTTTTTGTGGTATCCAGCACGGCGAGTTTCTTTAAATCTTCGGTGACTTTCTCCTTTACCGAATAAATGTTTTCGCCGGGCTTTTCTTCGTTCGGGTCGAATATGAGCGAGCTTGTGCTGTAGGTTTGATCGATGCTTTCCGGCTCGGCAGCTTTCTGGGCGTCAATCACCCGTAGAATAGCCATTATTCCGCCAGCGTCGCTACTATACATGCTCATCATGTCCTTGACCGGCCCGATATTCTCGAACATCCTCGGCTTCGGCACGTCGAACGGACCAAGTTCGCTCACAGCCAGCTCATCGACGGCAAATACGACCTTGCTCAACCGAACGGGATTCTGCCCGTAGCCCTGTAAAAAAAGAGTCGCTATTTTCTCGTCGGATTGCATATCAATCGGGCTGAGCAGCCCCGTTTGGCCGGTATAGACCTCGATCTTGTATTTTTCGCTCAATTGGGCAGCAGTGGTTTTGTAATCGCCCGCCTTTTCCTTTAGCTGCTCGGTTGTCACTTTCGTGGACTCTATCTCCAAATCTTCCATATCCGCTTCGGTTAGCGTCCTGGCTTCCTGCAGGATATTCTGTGCCGTGGAGTTTATTTTGTCCTTCA
>CAZSOR010000199.1:0-1851 GCA_964608395.1 uncultured Pirellulales bacterium | reverse complement strand
AGCGTCCTGGCTTCCTGCAGGATATTCTGTGCCGTGGAGTTTATTTTGTCCTTCAAAAGCTGCTGTGAAATGCTGTTCGCAACTTCGGCATAGCTTTTGGTTTTCCTAATCGGCAGCGAGTTGGGATCGTTCGGATCGGGCGGCACCTCCTCGGTGAACAACTGCTCTTTATTTCTGCTGAAATAGTCTCCGAGCTCATCCTGGGTGGGCCGTTTTACAATTGTCTTAACCTCGTCGAGTTTGACGGCGATGTATTCGAGCTGGACTCTATCCGGCAGTTTGTACCCGAAGCCGTGCGGATTTTCATCGCTTACGGTGCCGGGAGCAATTGCCTTGTACTTGTCAAAATGCTCGGCGATTTTGTCTGCGCCCGGCTCATCCTGCTTGGCGGCAAAGACGGCCGAATCGAATTTTACAAACTCAACGTTTACTCGTTCTTCCTCGGTGCTGGCTGTTTGCGTTATCTGCCGGGTGGTCAGATCTTCATTAGAGCAAACTATAGAGGAGTATTGCAATACCGCCAGTAATTTACCTAATGTTGTGAGTATCTGCTGCTCCGGGATTCGCTGCTGCCTGATTATCGCGCCGATAAGTTGCGAATATGTCTGGCCTTCGAACAGTTGCGGAATTACTCTTCCGAGCAGTTCGCCCACCTGGGCATTTGATATTCTGATCCCGGCGAGCTGTGCCTCGTTTTCCAGCAGCAGCCAGTATATATCGGCCGGTACCCGGCGTCTGTATATGTCGTTGATTTGCTTTTCGCTGATTTTGTACTGGTTTGTTCTGATTGTTTGTTTAAGGCGATTTATCAATGCCGGTGATGCCCTCTGGTCGGAGAATAGCAGTTCGCCCAGGAAGATCCCATGAAGATCCTGTGACCTTAGCAGAGCATCGGCCCGCAGCATCCTCAGGATTTCCAGCTCTCGGCGTGCCACGAGTCGGTCGTAGTCTGTTATCTCATTCTTTTCTCCGAAGTGGGCTAACGCTCCGATTCTTCTTTTACTAAGCTGCTGTAATAATGTGCCGCCCCCGATGAAGCCGAACATTATGACTATGACAACGACAGCCATTACTTTCTTGTTATTTTTACGAAACCACTTGACCAAATTCATATCGTTGCTCCGGTTTAGGCCGGCCCTAACGTGCCGAACCAGGTTATCAAAGCTTATGAGTATAGATAAGTTTACAGACTTTGCAAGAAAAATAGCCCAATATTGGCCAAGCGGGGAGTTCTAACACCCTCCCCAATTGCCAATCATCCATAAAACGGGCGGCCTCGTGCTCCGCAACACAAGACCGCCCGTCGAATACAAATGCAGGGACTATGTTTATGCGATCCGGCAATCGAACGATTGCGCCCCATTAAGGCAGCAGATTACCAATCGCGTACAACGACTCCATCTTTACCCACTAAATACCGCTCCGAATTTTTGACCTTCAGATTGTACACTTTGCCGGTGTAGCTTCTCGTTGTGATGCTCTTGATGCCGACCGTGCCGGTTAGTGTTTTTAATCTGAGCTTGCTGGTCAGGTTCTGTGCAGCAATCCATTGTCCGGAATCGAGCATGAATCGGTGTGCATCCACGACGCTGATGATATTTCCACTGTCGAGTGCTATATCACGACAAACGAAAGTACCTTCGTGCTCTTGTACCGTCTCGATTGTCTGGACTGCAGTGACCTGCGAAATCTGAACGAGCTTGCCGTTTATCATCACGGGTGTATCAGCAACAAAGCAGGTTCTGCCCTTTCCCCCGGTATCCTGAACTGGGGCGGTGCCGCCGCCATCGTGTACCAGCAATGAATCCAATCTACCCCCCGGCTCATCTCCAATTACCGGCATTTGACCTA
>CAZSOR010000198.1:1338-8754 GCA_964608395.1 uncultured Pirellulales bacterium | reverse complement strand
CCGTTTCAGATCGGCCTTGTTCTTTGGGTTTTATCTTGTATCATAATTATTTACGCCGACAAACTCGGCTTCGGCGGCACTTAAGATATGAATTCATATTTTTACCTCAACGACTCATTGAAAATTTCTGACAGGGTGAATTCAGTATGAAACGAATCGTGTTTTTATTTATTTTTTTTGGCCTTATCCTGGTCGCTTTGGCTGGAAGTTCGACAAGTAAATCATCCATGGAACAACTGGGCATCCTTGTAAGGGACGTAACCGGATTAAAGTCATTGCGGCCCGTAACGGGAGGCGTCCCTTTGGTCGAAGGTGCGGCTCCCGATGGTGCCAACTTTGTCCTGTATAATGAGAATGGTGAGCCCGCACCTTGTCAGAGTTCGATTCTCGCTCGATGGAAGGACGGTAGTGCCCGCTGGGTACTGCTTGATTTCCAGGCCGAACCTCCCGCTAACAGGACGGCGAATTTCAAACTGTCCTGGGGCAAGACGCCCGGGACTATTAATCCTGAATTTCCCGTCAAGATAACCGGGCGGGAAAAACCGTCTATTGGAACCGGTGGAATTTCGCTTTCGCCGGTGAAAGATGCTCTTCTGCGGATTTCCGATCGAGTCGACCTCAAATTCTCACTGACAGACGGCGAAGGGCAAGCCTGCAATGGAATCGTTGAATCGATAGAAGTGCAAACAGCGGGCAAAATCCGCTCCACATTGCTCTTGAAGGGTGCATTTCGCAGACCGGACGGCCTGCGTGTTTTCGGTTTTCAAATGCGGGCTTCTGTTTTTGCAGGCCTGTCTAAAGTCTATCTCGAACCGCAGATTCTGATCGATTCGCAGGAAGGCATGATGCAGAATATCTGTGATTTAACCCTTGAGATGATTCCCCTTGGCATGTTTCGCTTGGCGGCCATTGGTGGAAGGCCTGGGTGGAGCGCCAAGCCGGCTTCTCCGTTGCGGCTTTTTCAGGTCGATGACAAAAACTACCGGTTCGAAGGCGCGGAGGCAAAAGGTTCAAAAGCCCCGGGATGGGGACAGATAGAAGATGAAAAAGGTACCATAGCAATTGCCCTGAGAGACTTCTGGCAGCAGTGGCCTAAAAGTATCGGGGTTGATTCGGAGAAAATAAAAATCGGTTTGTTCCCTGAATTCGAAAAAGGCACTTACGACCATATGAAGCCCTGGTACAAGTATCAATATTTGTTTGAGGACAATTGCTACCGTCTGAGAATGGGCCAGGCACCTCGCTGGCAAATCTGGCTGGATTTTTCAGGAGATGGTGCGTCGCTGGCAAAATTTGCCAACTCTCCACTGATCCCGTCAGCAGATCCCGCTGCGGCATTTGCGAGCGGGGTATGGGGTTATACCGCCCCGGCCGGAGGGGCGGGTATGGCCGAATACGATAATTGGGCTGAAAACCTTTTCGACAACGGCTATTGTCACTCCATCAAAGTACAGCGAGACTACGGACAGATGAACTGGGGAGACTGGTTCGGCGAGCGTGGCTGTAACTGGGGCAATCACGAGTACGATACAGCCAAACATATTTTGCTGCAATTCGCACGAACCGGCGATCCCAAGTACTTCTATGTGGGCGATGCGGCGGCCCGCCACACCAGCGAGGTCGATGTAATTCAATTTGTCAACGACGACCTGAAAGAACACTTCATTTCCGATGTGGGCAGGAACTCTTCCTATCCGATTCGTCCCGGGATGGTGCATGAGCATTGCGTCGGGCACGTCAGCGGTTTTTACAGCGTCGAGCGCATCCGCGAACTTTATGTTTCCCTGCGGATTGGCAGCGGAAAGAGACCATACCTTTGCCTGGACCCTTATAACCTGGGACATATCTGGACGCAGGGCATGGTTTACAATTATTTTCTGACGGGCGACCCGTGGATGAAAGAGACCGTCGAAAAGATCGGTGATAATCTTGCCGGCCTTGTCGAGCAGCGCAAGTTCAACTTCGCAACCGGCACGCACGTCGGGCGGGTAAATGGCTGGACAATGCTGGCGATTGCCGGCGCCTATGAGCTTGACTTCGACGAACGCTATCGCAAGGCGATGAAATTGCTGGCCGACGATGCTCTCTCGGCCCAGGATCCCCATTGCGGCGGCTGGCTTTGGAAGCTGCCGGCGGGACATTGTGATTGCGAAACCAAACACGTTGGTGAAGCCGGATTCATCAGTTCGGTCAGAGTAAACGGGTTGAGCCGGTATTACCAGCTATCAGGGGATCAACGCATTCCCGAAGCAGTCAGAAGGGCGGTGACGTATATTAACAGGGATACCTGGCTGGAACAATATAGCGACTGGCGATATACATCCTGCCCGGCGACAAATCCAATCGGCCAGACGGGTGTTACAATTGCAGCGCTGGTAAATAGTGTTAGAATTAATGGAGAGCCCGAACACCTCAGGATTCTACAAAAAGCATGGGATGCAAAGTTTGAGCGTCTTCTGAAGGCGCCCACCTCGCGGCCGGGTCTGGGCAAGACTTACTCGACTATCATGTATGGAAGCCCGGAGGCAATGAATCTTTTCGTTAATGGTTTGGAACAGGCGAATTGACGCCGTTCGAGGCTTCATTTATATTAACAGATCGAATGTGGGACGATATATTATGGCCGAACAGAGATTACAAAAAGTTTTGGCGGCGGCGGGTATCGATTCGCGGAGAAAGTGCGAGGAGCTGATACTCAGCGGAGAGGTCAGGGTGAACCGCAAAGTCGTGGACGAGCTGCCTGCCTTCGTTGATCCGGAAAAAGATATTATCACTGTGTACGGGAAAAAGATTCGTGCTGCACAGAAGGTCTATTTCCTTTTGAACAAGTCCAAGGGTGTCATCTGCACAAACCGCGATCCCCGTGGAAGGAAAAAGGCAATTGACCTTGTCCACACTAATGAGCGTATCTTTTGTGTCGGCAGACTCGATGCCGATACAACGGGCCTGATTATTCTGACCAACGACAGCGAGTTGACGAACAGGCTGACACATCCCAGATATGGAATTGCAAAGACCTATGTCGTCAGGATTAATGGTGGGATTTCCGGAGAACAAGTTGAAAAGTTGAAAAAAGGAGTCTGGCTGGCGGAGGGCAAAACCGGCAGGGCGTCAGTAAAAATATTAAAACGCAGACATAACGAATCTTCAATTGAAATTACCATCAGACAAGGCCTGAACCGTCAGGTTCGCAGAATGTTGGCAAACGTCGGCTTGCCTGTTAAATCGCTGACGAGAACGAGCTTCGGCAAGCTTACCGTCCGAGGCCTTGGCGTTGGCAAATTCAGAACATTAACCAGGGCCGAAGTCACACACCTGAAAAAGATTACCGCCGACTAAACTGTTTTTGAGAGAAAAACGCGCTTGCAGAAACTAACCAATGCCTGACAAACACAGAAAAAAGGGCAGGAAATCCTCATCGCGTACTAAACAAAACGTCCTGCGGCGCAAAAGCAAAAATCACTTGCCGGCGAAGAAAAAAACCGCCACTTCCTCCAAAAAGAAAGATAAACAAAAGAGCGGGGAAAAAGTGATGCCGCCTTTAGTGACCGGCCGGCGCCTCTGGCTATTTCGCATAATTGCAGTTATCGTCATACCGGCTCTTCTGTTCTTGTTCCTGGAGATTTTTCTGCGTCTCGTCGGTTACGGTTTTCCCACAACCATAACCATCAAAGACAAAATTAATGATGGACCTTGTTACTATAACAACACTAAATTTGCCTGGCGGTTCTTTCATCCGAACATCGCACGGACAACCGAGCCGTTTGTTTTTCCTGCGAATAAATCGGAAGATACCTATCGTATCTTTGTAATGGGAGCTTCCGCCGCGGCGGGCACGCCGGATGGGGCGTTTTGTTTCGGACGGATGCTGGAAGTTATGTTGCGCCGGCAGTATCCGAAAGCGAATTTCGAAGTTATTACCGCTGCCATGCCGGCCATAAATTCTCATGTTGTTCTTGAAATCGCCGACGATTGCACGCGATATCAGGGCGACCTGTTTATCGTATATCTCGGAAACAACGAAGTGGTCGGTCCCTACGGGGCCGGAACCGTCTTTTCGACGATGAGCTCCAGCATGTCTGCCATCCGCCTGAGGATTGCGCTTAAAGCTACAAAGCTGGGCCAGCTCGTGACGAATCTGCTGAAATCGGCAGGCGCTGGTGATGCCCCGAAGATTTGGCGCGGCCTGGAAATGTTTCTCGATAAGCAGGTAAGAGCGGGGGACACCAGCCTGGAAATCGTGTACGAGCACTTCCAGAGGAACCTGCAGGATATTCGCCGTCTTGCCTGCGGGAGCGGTATAAATATAATTTTTTCCACGGTGCCCTGCAACCTGAAAGACAGCCCTCCGTTTGCGTCGCTTCACAGGCCGAACCTGACGGATGCCGAAAAGAAAAGCTGGGATGAGATTTATCAGCGGGGCGTTACGCATGAGACGGACGGAAATTATGCCGAGTCAGTTGAGCTTTACCTTCAAGCCGCCAAGATCGATGATAGCTACGCGGATTTGCAGTTTCGCCTGGGGCGATGTTACTGGGCGATGGGCGAGTATGAAAAAGCCCGGGCCGGATATGTCCGGGCGCGTGAATTGGACACGCTGAGGTTTCGCGCCGACACGCGGATAAACGAGATTGTGCGCGACACGGCCGGCAATAAGATCGCTGACGGCGTTTACCTGGTGGATGCTGCTGAAGTTTTCGAAGAGAACAGTCCCCACCGGACCCCGGGCGAAGAACTGTTTTATGAGCACGTCCACATGAATTTCAAAGGCAATTATCTTTTGGCCGGAGCAATTTTCGAGCAGGTAGAAAAGATACTTCCCGAGCGGATAAAAAGTTACAGGGTCGATGATCGTTCTTTCCCGACCGAGGCGGAATGTGCTCATGATTTGGCGTACACGGATTGGGACCGGTACAACATCACCGAGAAGGTTCTGAATGATTATATAAAGCAGGCGCCTTTCACGAATCAGCTCTACCATAATCAGCGGGTCAAGCAAATGGAGCTTCAAATCGATGCTTATAAGGCAGCTATTTCCCCGGAGGTTGTTAATGAAGTTGAAGTTCAGTATCGCCGGGCGATTGAGCAAACGCCATCGGACTGGTGGCTGCATTGGAAATACGGCCAATTGCTTGAAGATTTGGGTAAATCCAACGCTGCCGCCGGTCAGTATCGTTTGGTTCTGAATTCTTTGCCGCATCATTATGAAGCTCTCGCCGTATTAGGTTTATTATGCGGCAAAGGAGGTGACCTTGATGCGGCTATCGCTAATAATTTGGAGTCGGTACGAATCTATCCCACCTTTCCCGAATCACATTTCAACCTTGGCTTTGCATATCACCTTAAGAAAGACTATGACAAGGCTGTTGAGCATTATTCCAGAACGGTCCAATTAGTGCCGGACAGGGCCGAAGCACACAACAATCTGGGTTTAGTGCTGTTCCAGCAGGGCAAGGTCGACAAGGCACTGAAAGCGTATCGCAACGGCCTGAAATTCGTGCCGGACAGCCTGGATCTGCATTACAATCTGGGAATTGTGCTGCAAGAACAAGGGCAAAGAGACCAGGCCCTTAAGGAGCTTGAGACTGCTTTGCAGATAGACCCAAATTCCGCGAAGGTGCGTAAAATATTAACTGCCATTAAAAGAGCGGGTATATAAATGGTGCTATTGCAGTTCCGCCAAGCAGTATAATCAAGCTTAAAAGCAACAGGACAATCAGTATCGGCAACAGCCACCATTTTTTATTGTGTTTGAGAAAAAACCAGAATTCTGCAAGTAGAGATGGACGCTTTTGGCCGGCAAGTTCATCAAACTTGTCGGTTTCTTTCTGTTGAGTATTTTTAGGCATCTATGCTCTCCAATTTTAGAACTGGTGGAAATACCGATCGGGACCGTCGGGTTGACAATGAGTTTCCCAATAACTGCTCGTATCAGGATCAAACTTGCGGTTGAGCGAATCACGGCCTATTAAGCGAAATATAAGCGACAGAGGCGTGATTAGCAAATAATAGAAAACCGCCATTAATAGAAAACTGATTACGAATCCTATCGGGCTCGTCACTGCCGTTAAGGCCAGATAAAACACCTTTGTTAGTCTAAGATATAGCCTGCTGCTTAGAAAGATAATAAAACCAAAGACAAATATGACCGCCGCCCAATAAATCGGCAAATCTTTTATAAAATAAAGCAATAGCGAGATAGCGG
Organism: uncultured Pirellulales bacterium; assembly: GCA_964608395.1. Classification (GTDB taxonomy): domain Bacteria; phylum Planctomycetota; class Phycisphaerae; order Sedimentisphaerales; family Anaerobacaceae; genus JAFGPJ01. The sequence goes on along the minus strand of CAZSOR010000198.1, from coordinate 2,549 downwards.
TTGTTGCAATCAAGGCAGCAAAACCAAAGCCGCATAGCTGCTTCCGATCAGGATGCCAGTTTATTTCAATTAACGACATATCATACTACCCCGAGATATAAATCAGTCCAATTCGAATTGAGCTTTATACTCATCTATTTCATGTTGCCTGGTATTTGGTTGCTTTTCTTTGTACAGCAACTGGTCTTCCATAACCAAAACGTCCATATTTGTAGCCATAAAACATCGATAAGCATGCTCCGGAGAGCAGACAATCGGTTCACCGCGGATATTGAAACTGGTGTTAATAATCACCGGACATCCGGTCTTTTCATTGAATCGACTCATCAGACTATGAAGTTTCGGGTTACGCCCGGCATCAACAGTCTGGATACGTGCCGAGTAATCCACGTGCGTAATCGCCGGTACGACGCTGCGTTTGGCTTTCAGTTTGTCCAGACCTTTGAGCTTGGCCGGCGGTGTATTGACCTTCAGGCGCTTAGCTTCTCTGAGAGGGGCGACCAGCAGCATGTAAGGACTGTCCTGCCCGGACTGCATCTCAAAATAATCCTGAACGTGCTCGCGAAGCACACAGGGAGCAAAGGGCCGAAACGATTCGCGAAACTTGATCTTGAGATTCATGACCGACTGCATTTTCTCGCTGCGGGCATCCCCGATAATGCTGCGGTTGCCCAGAGCGCGGGGTCCAAATTCCATACGATCCTGAAACCAGCCCACGACTTTTCCCTTATCAATAAGATCTGCTACTTTGTCAATCAGTTGCTCGTGGTCCGCATAGAAGTGATATTTAGCACCCACGGAATCGAGAAACTTACAAATCTGCTCGTTACTATAAGCCGGCCCCAGCAGTGAAGCACGCTGCATGTCCCGGCCGTCGACTTTGCGCTCGTTTCCCAGCAGTTGATACCAGACAAATAAGGCCGCTCCCAGTGCTCCGCCTGCATCTCCCGCAGCCGGCTGAATCCAGATATTCTCGAACGGCCCCTCCCGCAGGATCCGGCCGTTACCGACACAATTCAGTGCCACGCCGCCGGCCAGGACGAGATTCTTCATACGCGTCTGTTTATAAACGTGCCGGGCCGCAAGCAGCATTATCTCTTCAGTAACCTTCTGAATTGAGGCGGCAATATCCATTTCACGCTGGGTCAGGGCGGACTCAGACCTTCGCGGCGGCCCGTCAAAAAGTTTTTCGAACTTTTTGTTCGTCATGA
>CAZSOR010000198.1:0-1238 GCA_964608395.1 uncultured Pirellulales bacterium | reverse complement strand
TCAGACCTTCGCGGCGGCCCGTCAAAAAGTTTTTCGAACTTTTTGTTCGTCATGACGGTCTTGTGGCAATAGGGGAAATATGACATATTCAGACGAAAGGAGCCGTCCAGCTTGACGTCGATTAGATTGTCCTTGATGGCGTCGTAGTAAACAGGATCGCCGTAAGGGGCAAGGCCCATGAGTTTGTATTCGCCGGAATTGACGCGAAATCCTGTGAAGTACGTAAACGCCGAATAAAGCAGGCCTAACGAGTGCGGGAAGTGGATAACGTTTGTCAGTTGGATTCGGTTGCCCTTGCCCGTGCCGAAGCTGGCAGTCGCCCATTCTCCGACGCCATCCATTGTGAGAATTGCCGCCTCGTCGAATCCGGAAGGGAAAAAAGCACTGGCGGCGTGGGATTCGTGATGTTCGACGAAGACATACCGGCCTTTGTACCGTCCCTTCAGGGCCTTGTCCATTTCCCGCGGCAGATGTAGTTTTTGCCGCAGCCACAGAGGGATTGCCATGAGAAACTGCCGGAATCCGCGAGGGGCGTAAGCGATATATGTTTCCAGCAATCTTTCGAATTTGACAAGGGGCTTTTCATAGAACACGACGTAATCGAGCTGCTGGCTTCTCAGCCCCCCGGCTTCAAGGCAATAATCAACTGCATTCGTGGGAAATCGGTTGTCGTGCTTTTTGCGAGTGAAACGCTCCTCCTGAGCGGCGGCGATAATTTCACCGTCGCGAACAAGTGCTGCAGCACTGTCATGATAAAATGCAGATATACCCAAAATATTCATATAATATCTTTTGTTAAAATCACTTAGGAAAATTTACATCTGTTAAGGACGCCAAACCACAACTCAATTATAAAATATATCGGCCAATTTAGAATTCCGGTCAAAGCAAAAGTGGCGTACCCGAAAAAAACGCTTCATCCGGTTAATCAGTTGATGCCCCGTTTGAAATTGGCTTTGTTTGGCTTTGTTTTTTAGCTGCCTCGGCCCATTAAAATCTCCATAAACCATTGTTAACATTGACTTAACGTCATTTTGCACCTTAAAAAATTGGCTTTGTTTTTTCAAATCGTCACTAATGTCATTGCGAAGGAGCTTGCCCCTTAGGGGCGGGCGACTGTGGCAATCTCAATCCTTCGGCACCCATTCGTCTTGTTTAGGATTTAGAGTTTAGTGCTTAGTATTTCCGGCCAATGCCCGGCAGATTGGCTTTGTTTGGCTTTGAATTGGGTTTGTTTT
>CAZSOR010000197.1:0-8764 GCA_964608395.1 uncultured Pirellulales bacterium | reverse complement strand
CGAAATTGCCCGGAAAATTAAAGAGCTTGTACCGGAGTATACCGGCGGAAATAACCATACTTAGACTATCCTCATTCCTGAAGATTGTAGCTATTCAAATCCCTTCTTCAAACACCTAAATAGAAGCCATACGTGATTCTCGGAGATTTTCCTTGACAATATCGGTGGTAATTTAGTATAAATAAAGCTGTAGGCATCCGTTGGCTTTTAGTTTTGCACCAGGCGATGTTTTTTAGCTTATTTCAGCTTTAGCTTTAAATTTGGCGGCTTACATTAGGCTTTTGAAGGAAGGAGATGGCATCGAATAGTACAATCATCCGGGATAGAATAGGCAAAATATAGTAAAGATAAAGGTAAGGATTATTTTCAATCATTCTATTTTTTAAGGGAGGACTATTATGAGCAGAAAATTAACTTACTTGGTCGCCTGTTTTTTCCTGGTGCTGAGTTTTTCTAAGGGCGCCGAAAGCGCAACAATGGTTGCTCACTGGCGGTTGGATAACGATGCGACGGATTCGGCCGGTGACATTGACGGGACGCTGATGAACAATCCTGAGTTCACGACGGACGCAATTATGGGAAGCCATGCATTGGTTCTTGAAAGTTCAAGATCACAGTATGTTGATTTTGGTAATCCGCAGGAGTTGCCGGACGGTATATCCCCCCGCAGCATGTGCGGTTGGGCCATGACCGATACGATTGCCAGCGGCTGGCGATGGATCGCAGCGTATGGTTCGGAGGGAACAGGTCTGGCTATGTTCATCGGGTTGAGCGGCACCAGCTTGTACGGGGGAGGTTATGGCGATGATGTTTTTGTCAGCGGCTTTTGGGATGTTGGTGTTTGGCATCACATATGCCTGACGTATGACGGAAACATAGCACGATTGTATGCTGATGGCGACGAAGTAACCAACGCATCAAAAAACTGGAATCTCGTTTTGAGCCGTGCACATATCGGGCAACAGGTCAATAACTATTCCGAATTCTGGGACGGCATGGTCGATGACGTTCGAATCTACGACTATGCTCTTTCGCCGGCTGAGGTAAAAAGGCTTACGACTCTTCCGAAAGCTACGAAACCCAGCCCGGCCGATGGTTACACTTATCCGGATACGTGGGCGAGCCTTTCCTGGTCGCCGGGTGGTTATGCGGTTTCGCATGATGTGTACTTAGGCAAGAATTTTCTTGATGTGAACGACGGCACCGGCGGGACGTTCCAAGGCAATCAGGATACGACCTATTTTGTGGTTGGTTTTCCCGGAAATCCCTATCCGGACGGCATGATTCCGGGCACGACATACTATTGGCGAATTGACGAAGTTAATGATCTGGATCCGAACAGCCCATGGAAAGGCGATGTCTGGAGTTTTACGGTGCCCAGCAAGATTGCTTACAATCCTAATCCGCCCGATGGCGCCAAGTATGTAGATCCAGATACGATTCTGCGTTGGACGGCTGGTTTCGGCGCTAAATTAAGTACAGTATTTTTTGGTGACAATTTTGACGATGTAAACAACGCTACCGAGGGCATGCCGGTAGGAACTTCTACCTATAATCCGGGGACATTAGAATATGGTAAGTTCTACTATTGGCGGATCGACCAGTTCGACGGATCGGTTACGCACAAAGGTGATACATGGACCTTCAAGACGATACCCAATATACCAATTTCTGATCCTAACCTCGTATGCTGGTGGAAACTCGATGAGGGCCAGGGTTCTATTGCACTTGATTGGTCCGGCCATAAAAATGACGGTACGCTCATCAATGGTCCAGGTTGGGTAACCGGCTATGACGAAAACGCTCTGGAGTTCGATGGAAATGATGACTATGTTAATTTTGGTAATACGTCAAGTTGGCCTGCCGGAAACTCTGACCGCAGTATTTGCGGGTGGAGCAAGACAGATACGATTGCCAGTGGCTGGCGCTGGATCGCGACGTATGGTTCGGCTGGCACGGGCCAGGCTATGTTCATCGGCATGAACACTGATGCTCTCTACGGCGGAGGTTATGCCGATGATGTTTTCATTGACGGTTTTTGGGAAGTAGATGTTTGGCACCACATCTGCCTTACGTACAATGGAACCACGGCTAAATTGTATGCTGACGGTATCGAAGTGGCAGCAGAAGCGAAAAACTGGGATCTGGTTTTAAGCCGTGCCCACATCGGACGGCAGGTCAATGACATAGCTGAGTTCTGGGATGGCCTGATCGATGACGTTCGTATCTACGACAAGGTGCTGACTCCGGATGAGATTATGAAGGTTATGACAGGTGACCCGATGCTTGCGTGGAATCCGAGTCCGGCTAAAGGATCAACGCCGGACATCCACGATGTATTACCCCTTAGCTGGTCACCGGGAGATGAGGCTACACAGCACGATGTATACTTCGGCACCGATGCGGATGCCGTCGCGGATGCCGATACATCAACGGGCGAGGTATATCGAGGGCGCCAGAGTACTACGACTTATATTCCGCCGGAAGGCGTTGAGTGGGGTGGCGGGCCTTACTATTGGCGTGTCGATGAATATAATACCGATGGTACGACCAGCAAAGGCAAAATCTGGAACTTTACGGTAGCCGACTATCTTTCCATTGATGATTTTGAGGATTACGATGCAGGCGACAAGCAGATATGGTATGCATGGCACGATGGCCTCGGCTATGGTACGCTCGGTACTGAGCTATATTTTGCCGGTAACGGAACAGGGTCTGTTGTAGGCGATGAATCTACTGCCTCTTATACCGAAGAGAATATCGTAAACAACGGCGCCCAGGCAATGCCGTTTTCCTTTGATAACAATCAGCAAGGCTATGCCTACTATTCAGAAGTTGAGATGGTACTGACGAATCAGCGTGACTGGACGGAGCAAAGCGTTGAGGAATTGTCGTTCTGGTTCAGAGGTTATGCGGCATCCGTCGGGAGCTTCGTCGAAGGGCCGGTCGGTACCTATACTATAACCGCCTCTGGCGCAGACATCTGGGCGGTGAACGGCGTGGAAGCCGATGAGTTCCATTTTGCCTATAAGATGCTCTCCGGCCCCGGATCGATTGTTGCAAAAATTGAGAGCGTTGATAACACCAACGTGTGGGCCAAGGCCGGCGTGATGATTCGTGAGTCGCTTGACCCGGATTCGGTACACGCCTTCGCGTGTATAACTCCTGAAAGTGGAGTTGCCTCTCAGGGTCGCTATGATACGGGCGGTGCCAGTTTCAATACGGCTCAGGTCGGAATCGCCGCGCCGCACTGGGTGAAATTAGAGCGTGACATTTCCGGCAACTTTACGGTTTCTCATTCGGCGAACGGTACGAATTGGCAGCCGGTGACTGGAGCTACAGCACCGAACATCCCGATGAGTGCGAACGTTTATATTGGTTTGGCTTTAACCACCCATGATGCCGCCTTAACATGCCGGGCCGTATTCTCCAACGTCACAACTATCGGGACAGTTGGCACGCAGTGGACGCACCAGGATATCGGCATAATCAGCAACGATGCTGAGACGATGTATGTGGCGATCTCTAACATCGCCGGTTCACCTGCAGTTGTGTACCATGATAATTCTGATGCAGCAACGATTAATACATGGACTGAGTGGGTCATTCCCCTGCAGACTTTTACCGATCAGGGCATAAGCCTGACCGACATTGACAGGATTGCGATAGGCTTAGGTACCAAAGGGAATATGATGACGCCCGGCGGATCGGGTAAGATATTTATCGACGACATACGTCTGTATCGACCGAGAGATGCCGCTGCAGAGTGATTGCCGTTCTCAATGTAACAAGATCAGGGCTTATATTAATTCAGGGCCTATACCGATTGACATGGTATGGGCCCTGTTAGTTTTTATGACCTGCCGGGCACAAAAATAAAACCCCCAAAACAAAAATATTTTGGGGGTAATTGGTAAATGAATTTTTTGTTACCAGCCGACTATTATGGCTCGTCACTGTCGTGCCCGTTATTTCGTGGATGGGCGTTATCATAGACCTCTTTGATTCTTGTTGTGGTCAGGTGCGTATAAATCTGGGTCGTTGACAATGACTGATGGCCGAGCAACTCCTGAACGCTTCTCAGATCAGCGCCGTTGTTTAACATGTGAGTTGCAAAGCTGTGCCGTAGAGTATGTGGGCTGATCTCCGGATCCAATCCGGACATTTTAAGATACTTGTCCATCTTACGGCGAACACTGCGCGTGCTGAGTCTCCGGCCATGCTTGTTCACGAACAAAACCTTAGGATCAAAGTTGCCGTTGCTCTGCGCCCGTTTGTTCCTGTACTCCATGTAATGCTGGATAACCTGCAAGGCAGATGAGCCGATAGGCGAGATTCTTTCCTTTTTGCCTTTGCCTCTGACATGTACGACTTCACCGAGGAAGTCTATGTCGTCCATGTTTAATGCTACAAGTTCGCTCACCCTTATTCCGGTGCTGTAAAGAGTTTCCAGAATGGCTCTGTCTCTTGCGCCAAGCCATGTGTTTGTCGGGGGAGTGCTGAGCAGCTTTTTTACTTCATCGTATTCAAGAAATCGCGGCAGTTTTTTCTCCTGCTTTGGCGTCCTGATCGATACTACAGGGTTGGAACTGGTGTAGTTTCTTTTGACAAGAAATTTATAAAAGCTTCGCAGCGTGGCAAGCTTACGGGCTATGGTCGCTTTAGAATACTGCTTCTCATTAAGAAGGCCCAAATATGATCTGACGGAGTCTATCGTTGCCGAAAGAAGCAACTGGTCGACTTTGAGATCGACCTGAGTTGCCACCGCAGTAGCCGGTTCAGCTTCGTGATGAGATGAAGATATCAGTTCGGCGTCTGGCTGATCGCTCTCCGATGCACCCTTTAGAAACTCACCATATTGCGTTAGATCGGCGCCATAACACTTGGCTGTGTGTTCGGAGAAGCGCCTTTCATATTTCAAGTAATCTAAAAACTTGTGGATAATTGTACTTTCTTCCATAATCTACCTATCTATTTTATTTTAGTTATTTCGGAGTTTCTTTTAACCTGCTATTAAACAGTTTTACTTGCATTCGTTTTTTTGAATCTGGGCGGTAGTTTTATCACTTAATAGTTCGTCGGCCTGGCCGATAAGCGACTGAGTCAATTTGAAGCTCAGTACGGCTGCATCAAACCAATCGAAATCTGTGCGTTTATCTTTTGCCTGCTCAATCAGTACATCAAGAAGCTCATCTTCCCTGCCGTTCTCGTAACGAAAAATAAACTTCTCGGCGCCTTTGCTCAAAACCAGTTGTCGTTTCATTCTTTTCATTACGACCAAAAAATGTGCTAACGATTATTGCTTTGCCGGTTACTTCATTCTGTAACCACCTATATTACTTATCGGTCTAAATTCAACTTACTAAAGATCAAATTTCAATTTTTAAGCGAGCGTGATAAAACCGACACTTTGAAAAACGCCACAAGGCTTTTATCGGCCAATAAGACTTCAGGCTTTACAAATAGAATGTGAATATGGGGAGATTGAGGATATATTTAGAGAAAATTGTCACGGTGTTGCGGGATGAGCTTTTGCTTTTGCTCAGGGCAAAGTTTTGAAAAACACAGTTCCTTCTTTATTCTCAGACTGAATAATCCCCCGATGCTGAAGGTCACCGATATGTTTTGTTGCTTCATTACGATTGATGCCAAGGCTTGAACATATATCATTTAGTGAACAAGGCCTGCGTTTTAGCATTGATAACAGGGCTTCAGCATTGCGGTTTAATACAGAATGAGGTTTTAACATATCTTCGGATTTACTTTCATTGAGTATGCTGCTGCTGGCCGGAGAAAAATCAGCCACGACTTCGCACTTAGGCCCAAGCCGGCCGGCTATCTCTTGCAGTGTCTTGGCGCTTATTCTTGCGATATTTGGATCGGCCGTAGGTCGCACGGCTGTATTTAAATGAATCTTGTCGGGATTGATCAGCTCGATTGCCTTTTTGATTTTGGCAATTTGCTCAGCGTCTGTATTGATCCCTTCGACGAAAAATACTTCCAGCCATATCCGGCCGGAATATTCTTTTCTAAATGCGCACAATCCCGAAATCAGCTTTTCAATGCTAATAACACTGTTTGGGCGATTGATTCTTTGGAAGGTCTGTTCATCACCGGCATCCAATGAAGGCATTACGACATCAGCTTTTGCGCAATCAGCCCGCACATCCTTTCTGTTTAGGAGCGTGCCATTGGTCAATATAGCGATAGGAATATTGGTAAGCTTCTTTATGCCGTCTATCAGTTCGCCAAGCCGCGAATTAAGTGTCGGCTCACCGGAACCTGCGATCGTGATATAGTCGGCTTCCATGCCTTCCGCCAATGCCTCTTTTAGCTCGGCCAGAACCGGTTCGACATGTATATACTCTTTCCGTTCGATTGTAGTCTCGACAGTTTTTCCGAGCTGACAATAAATACAATCCAGCGTGCAGACTTTCAAAGGTGCGATGTCAATACCGCAGCTTAGCCCCAGCCTCCGTGAGGGCACCGGCCCATATAAATATTTTTTTTTATCAGTCAATTTTCTTTCCGTTGACAATCTCAAATATCTGCTTGCATACCGTCAGCAATTCTTCGAGCCAGTTTATCGGCATAATGCAGGCGGCATCCGATTTTGCCTTTTCCGGCTCGGTATGGACTTCAATAAAAAGGCCGTTGGCACCGGCGGCAATTGCTGCTTTGGCAAGTATCGGGGCCATTTCCCGCCGGCCTGCACTTGCGTTGCCGAGCCCGCCCGGCTGCTGAGTGCTGTGTGTGGCATCGAAAATGACGGGACAGCCCAGCTTTTTCATACTATCAATTGCGGTCATATCATTAACAAGATGATTATAGCCGAAAAACGTGCCGCGTTCGGTAAGCATTATTTTTTTATTCTTGCAGGCACGGATTTTCTCGACCACATTTTTCATCTCACCAGGTGAGAGAAACTGGCCCTTCTTGACATTGACAGGCTTGCCTGTTCGTGCGCAGGCACAAAGCAGGTCGGTCTGTCTGCACAAGAAAGCAGGAATCTGGAGACAATCGACGACCTCGCCAACCAAAGCAGCCTGAGACGGCTCGTGCACATCGGTCATAACGGGAAGATTAGTTAGGCGGCGCACCTCAGAAAGAATTTCCAGACCCTTCTGAAGTCCCGGTCCGCGAAAGCTGCGTAAGCTGGAGCGATTAGCTTTGTCGAAACTGGCTTTGAAGATTATTCCCACGTTGGTTCTCTGGCTTATCTCTCGAAGCCTGTTTGCAATGTTGATACAGGAGGTTTTGCTTTCGATCACGCAGGGACCGGCCATTAGGAATAAAGGTGCATCCAGGCCTATCTCAACTTCACCGATTCTGAAATTCATCCGATTATTTCCTTCAATCCAAAATCAGAGTGTCTATTCTATTCGATTGGCAATCTTGAAGAATAAGACACAATTTGCTTTCTTATCCTATTGCCCTGATAATTCTTGTTCTTATACCCGCAGGTTTAGCACCTTCTGGTACGATGCAATTAACTGCGTGCTTTATTACATTGATCTGCACCGGCAGGACCGGGCCGGGGTCGCCGTCAATTTCAGTTCTGATACGGGTACTGCTGGAACTTACTGAAATATTTTTGCCCTGGCGATAGATGACATCGCGCCTATTGGCATGGTGTTTCAGAATCGTCATCAGTGAGTGCTTGGCCAGGCGAAGATGAGAGGCACATTTGTAAATACATACATCTAATAAGCCATCAGAAAAATCGGCATAGTGCAGTATCTGCAGACCCACGGCATATCTCGAAATATTACCGACGAAGACCAGACCGGGGCCATCGAAAATCTCTTCTCCATCAACTTCTACTTTCATTGTCTCGAATTTGTATTCCCAGAATGTTCTCCAGATCGGCCAGAGGTAATCGAAGTGATCGATATGTCCGGCTCGCTGTTCGCTGACCCGTTTTACGACTTCGCCGTCGAATCCGAAGCCGGCAATAGAAGTAAAGCACTTGCCGTTTGCATTTCCCAAATCCAGAGGCCGAACGTATCCAGCTTCGAAGGTTCTTATGATGGTTTTCAGTTTTTCGTCAAAGCCCAGTTCGTTAGCAAGCAGATTTTCCGTCCCGTGAGGTATAATCAGCAGCGGCTTGTTGCTGCCTTCAAGGCCGTGAGCGATCTCTCTAAGCGTGCCGTCCCCGCCTATACCGACTACCATCGCACAGTCGTAATCGACCGCCGCATTGGTAGCCAATTCACACGCATGGTCAAGAGACCTGGTCAAACAGGTTTTGACCTTGAATCCCCTTTTGATTAGGTATTTCTCGAACTGGCGTCCCGTTCGCTTGCTGCTGGTGGCGCCGGCTTTGGGATTTAGAATATAAGTAATGTAGCCATCGTCCGGTTTCATATTTCGAATCTTTTCGCGAGTGAATCCATTTACCTGCTCTAAACTAAGCGTTACTTCGATCGCGTTCTTCCTTCGTTAACTGGGCATAACTCTTTGCGATGTGCGGCAAGTCTGCCAGTCCCAGTCTCTGTTGTACATCGGTGATTGTTTCATCATCCGGCCCTTCTATTTCCACAAAAGCGCCCAATAACGGCAACTGATCCAAAGCAACAGAGCATCCGCCAAGCTTCCAAAGGCGACGCTTTTTCTCAACGACCATGACCTTTTCATAGCCTAATGCGGAGAGCAGTTTTTTTGTGGATTCCGCTTCTATGATTTCAGTCTCGATCTCTTGTCTCTTTTTGAAGTTGCTTTTTTCTTTGGCGCCTTTGTAAGTCAAAAAAAATCTTTCGCTGCC
>CAZSOR010000196.1:3388-8793 GCA_964608395.1 uncultured Pirellulales bacterium | reverse complement strand
CTATTATCAACTCTACAAGGATGTTTCACTCACATCATGGACAAACAAACAGGACAATTCAAAACTGATCAATCTGTTCCAAAGCTGCGGCAGCGATCCAAAGCGAATAACTGAAGAAATCAAGATAACTCGCAAAGTGGTGCCGCTTGCCGCTGCGGCCCGTGGAACCATGCCGGAAGCAGAGCTTTTGTCGCTGAATAACGGCGGGACTGTTCAGCACATTAAAATCAATCCTCTCTACAGGCCGGACGCTTATGCTCTGAACCATGTCAATCTGAGAATTTTCTACGACAATCAGTCCAAGCCGAGCGTGGATGTGCCTATCGGTCTGTTTTTCGGGTCCGGGCTGGGTGAAGCGGATGTCAGAAGTCTTTTTGTGGGCATGTCGATTTCCGGAACCTATTACTGCTATTTGCCGATGCCGTTCAAGAATGGTATTCGCATAACAATTCAAAACAGAAGTTACGAAGCCGGCGGAGAATTCTTTTGCGAAGTCGGCTACACCAATCGATTCCCGGCAGAACTCAAGGACGCAGCTATCGGATATTTTGGCGCCAAATATAATAATGCATGGCCAATTACAGAGCCGAACGACTATGTCCTGTTTGACTATAAAGGTACCGGGGCGGTCATCGGCCAGATCATGACGGTCGAGCCGGTCAAACCCGACCGCAAGCGCTGGTGGGAAGGCGATATGCGTATCTACATCGACGGCGAGGAAAAGCCCCCGCTTCCACGGCACAGGCCATGAAGATGAATACCAGGGCGGCTGGTCCACTTTCTGGCTGACGAATCCCTATTCCCTGCCGCTGTTCGGTCAACCGAAGACAAAAGACCTCATCGATGTTTTCGGTCAGGTGAACGGCTCAACTACCGCCTATCGCTTCTGGCCGGGCAAGATTCACTTCAAAAAATCGATAACCATTTCAACCGAGCACGGCAATCATAACGACACGCCGGCAAATTATTCTTCGCTCGTTTATTATTACTATATTCTCAATTAATGCTGCACGTTGATTATAAACATCAACATTGACATTCCCTGTGCAGGTTGGTTTAATTTGCCTCTATGTTTAAGAATATTGCGATAATCGGCGATGGAGGTATGGGCACCGTTTTGGGTATGATGCTTGTGACAAAGGGCATATCGGCGAGGATTTGGGGTTATGACCGCCGGCAGTTGGAAGAAACAGCAAAAAATCGCGAGAACAGGAAATTTCTGCCCGGCTACAAACTACCAAAAGAACTCGAGTTTGAGCATGATGATAAGCGTATAATGTCCGGAGTCGACCTGATAGTTTCGGCCGTACCGTGCCAGTTTATGAGATCCGTCTGGATCAGGCTGAAGGATTATGTGCCGCAGGGCGTTCCCATTGTCTCGGTTGCCAAGGGTATCGAGAATGATACACTGTTGCGTCCAACCGAGATCTTGGCAGAGGTTCTTCACTGCGTTCAGAATGACAAAGGGGACGCTCCGAATGAGCGACTGGCGGTGCTTAGCGGACCGACGATAGCGGATGAATTAGCCAGGAAACTTCCGGCGACGGCCTGCTCGGCGTCCCGCAATGAGTCGCTGGCCAGAAAAATTCAGCACACGTTTTCCGACAATGTCCCCTGGTTTCGCGTTTATACGAATACGGATGTTGTCGGAGTCGAATTAGCAGGCGCGATGAAAAACGTGATTGCCATAGCAGCGGGAATTATAGACGGAGCGAAAGCCGGAGATAACGCCAAGGCGGCACTTCTGACCAGAGGATTAGCGGAGATAAAACGCCTTGGAATTAAAATGGGAGCCCGGCCGCAGACTTTCTCGGGGCTGACCGGCCTGGGCGATTTGGTTACGACCTGCATTTCACCGACGGGAAGAAACCGCTCGTTCGGCGAGAGAATAGGCAGGGGCCAAACAATTGAACAAGCCCGGGGTGCCAACGAATCGGTGGTCGAGGGTATTGCCACCTGCGAATCGGTTATTGCTCTTGCCGAGCGATATAGCGTCGAGATGCCGATTACGCAGGCGGTCTATAAAGTGTTGTTTGAAAACAAGCCGGTGCGAATAGCAATTGCCGATTTGATGAAACGCCGACTCAAGGCCGAGTGAGGCGGTGGGCATTGCCCGCCAACTTTGAAAATAGTGTGCTGTCCCAGGGACTCCTTACGGAGTACACACCCTGCAAAGTCCCATAAACCTTTTGTCCATCAGGCCTGCTACCGGTAACTTCCGCGATCCACAGCGGCATTTTTCAATAAAATCACTTCCTGACGAAAAATTTATCCCGCTCAGGAAGTTTTTATTATCGGAAAAATTCAAAAGGATTTACTTAGCTTATAAGCTCCAAAACGGCCTCGATGAATTCCTATCGCAGATTTTATCAGAAGTGGATTCGGTCTTTAGTAATTCTTTGCCAAAGGAATGCCGATTATTTCAGCAGGTGTTTGGCTGACTTGGATTCTGTTTCATATATTTTAGTAGGAACCACGGATGTTGTTAAAAAGCATGGGGCCAAGTCATTTAATAGTAGGTGCAATATAATATGTTAGGACTTTTGAAAAACCACACATACGCGATCGGCGTTGACATCGGGCATAACAGTCTGAAGCTGGCTCAGCTTGGGAGCAACGGGCAAGGTACAAGTGTAATTGCAGGCAACAGAAAGCAAAGGCCTGTGGAGATAGAACCCGGCAGCAGTGACTGGCAAAGATGGGCCATCGAAAATATACGCTTGTTGACAACATACGGTGACTTCAAAGGCAAGGAAGTCATCGCGGCAATGCCCGAGACTGATGTATTTATCGATCATATCAAAATGCCGAAGATAAACAACTGCAAGCCTCGCGATGCCGTCTTCTCGAAGATCAAGCAGAAACTTCCGTTCGAGCCTCTTGAAGAGAACACGATGATGCAATACATCGAGACCGAGCAGGATAACGTTCTGATAATGGCAACCGAACGAACAATTATTGACAGACATCTGGCCATATATGAAAAAGCCGGCCTGTCCATCAAATCCATCGGTGTCTGGCCGTTAGCTCTGACAAATTGTTATGTGAAGTTTTTCGGCCGGCGTAAATCCGACCTTGAAGCAATTGTAATGCTCATTTGTCTCGAAGAAAACTGCACTAACGTCGTTATTTGCCGCCATAAGAATCTACTCTTTGCTCATTCTGTATCAATAGGTCTCAAACAACTTGTTGACGAGCAGTCAGTATCGAGATTGGTGATGGAAATAACAGGCTGCAAACGGCAGTTCAATATGATGTACAGAAACGCTCAAATAGAGCGCTTGATTTTTCTTTCGGGTCAGGCTGTAGATAAAGACGTGTGTGCAACAATAGCAAAGCAACTGGAAATGCCTGCACAGATGGGAGATTGTCTGGCGGCGGTGGAAATAACTAAATCCTGCCGCCTGGGCAGGAACATCGAACATGACAAAGGACATCTGGGTGACCAGATAGACAGAAGAGATTGTCCCGTCAACTGGGCCGTTACCTTCGGACTCAGCTTATCGTAGAGGCGGGCGCCCGGACGTGACAGAGTCTGTTAGGCAACCCGACAAAGGGAGGTAAACTTAAAATGGTAAATATAAATTTTGTTCCTGATGATTACACCCAAAGCAACGAATCCCGCAGAACGAACTTGATCTACCTTGTTCTGTTTGCGGTGGTGATGACGGCATTAGGCGGCTCATTTGTGTCTATCAAGATACGCCAGCGCGCCTGCCGTATCAGTGAAGAGATGGTTAACGCCAGGATGACCGAGATACAAGAGGCCATAAAGCAGTTCGAGGAGCTTCAGTCCAAAAAAAGAGAGATGATGAAGACAGCCCTTACCACCGCGGAACTGCTCGAACCCGTGCCGAGAAGCATTTTGCTGGCGTCGCTGACGAATAACCTGCCTCAGGGCGTGTCGCTTTCGGAGGTGAGCATGATTCAGAAGCAATCGAAGCAAAGCACCGCGGCTGCAAAAACAAGTAAATACCAGGCGGCCCAGGCCCAGAAAACGGCGTCTCAATCGAACGGCTCGCAACAGACCGCCCAATCGCAAAGGAACGAGCCTGAGAATCCGGAGAAATTGCTGGAGACACATATAAACATAGGAGGCATAGCACCAAGTGACCTTCAGGTTGCAAGCTATATCGAACAGTTGAGCAATTCGAGCTTGCTGGATAACGTGGCGCTAATAGAGTCAAAAGAATACAAACTCCAGGACGGCACGGTGAGGCAGTTCAAATTGAGTGCAATGCTCCGGAAAAATGTCCATCTTACTAAGCAAGACATCGAAGGGATCAAGAGCAAAGCTGAAAATACCGTATGGAATTTCTAATGCCGGTACCGGTTGAGGCCCCTGATATAGGGCCCCGGCGGCAAATTGGTTCATCTTTAAAACGAGGGCATAATTATGACTGGCAATTTTAGGAAAGTGGTTTTTTTCGTCTTGATATTGGGTGTGGCTGTGGTTGGTTATCAATACATGATTAAGCCGGCCAACACGCATCTGGCCGAGGTCAAAAGCCGTGTCGATACGAAATTTGCTCAATTAGCAAAATTCCAACAAGCCACTGCAGCGGCAGAGGATCTCGCAAAACAGCTTGAGCAATTGAAGGAGGCGATAGGGTTTTTTGAAAGCAGACTGCCTCCTAAAAGCCAGATTCACGAAGTGCTCGAACAAGTTACTGTGATTGCACAAAAGGAAGGTCTCGAGCCTAAAACAATTCGAACGCTCAAGGAAAAAGACAATAGCGGCTATATAGAACAACCGTTAAAAATGGAGCTGGAGGGCAATTTCAGCTCGTTTTACTCGTTCCTTTTAGAGCTTGAGAATCTGCCGCGGATAATGAAGATCCGCGAGCTAAAATTAGGAAAGCAAAAGACCGATGAAGGTCAAATAGCGGCAGACTTTATTGTGAGCATTTTTTTCCAGAATAAAGTCGGTTAAAAGAAACTTAACCTGAATCAGAAAAAAAAAATTAACGGAGCTTAGCTATGTTGTCTTTTTTACGTGAGCAGGGTAACGTGGATTTGCCGGCACAAAAACCGGACAACGCCGTAGAATCGGTACCGGGTGACGACGCCGAAAAACCGCAGGAGAAGGAATATCTTACCGTAGCGGCTTCTGGAGAACGAACCCGCAAGAGTACGATATTGCTTGCTGTTTTGTTTATCATAGGCCTGTTGTGCCTCGGGTATATGATCAAAAAGAGCACACCCAAGGCGGCCTCGGCAGCGTCTGGTGTCACTGAAGAAACGCAGCTTGAGGCGGCCATCGCCCGGCTCACCGGCGTTAAGTCGGAAATGTTCAACAGTATGGATGAGATTGTCAGGAAATTCTACGAGTTTTCTGATGTGCTCCAGATCAAGGTCGGTGAGCTGGTTAAAAATCCTTTCAAAATTGAACTGTTTTCGGCCAA
>CAZSOR010000196.1:0-3288 GCA_964608395.1 uncultured Pirellulales bacterium | reverse complement strand
ATAAAAACGATATTAGAAAACGTAATAGACAACGGAGCAAGCGATTTGCATATCAACGTTGGTATGCCGCCGATATTGCGAAGGAATACGGAATTGACCGAGCTGGATTTTCCCGCCATCAGCAACGAGGATGCCAAGGAAATGGTTCTTTCCATGATCGGGCCCAACAGATACAAAAAGTTCGAAGAAAACAAGGACCTCGATTTCTCGACAAATCTCGATGACGGCCATCGATTCCGAGTTAACGCTCACTTTCAGCGGGATACAATTGCAATTTCATTCAGAGTTATTCCGAATCAGATTCCCGCCTTGGATGACTTGCACCTGCCGCCGATAGTCAAAGAGCTGACCGATTTACCGAGAGGTCTTGTGCTCGTAACCGGCCACACCGGTTCTGGAAAAAGTACGTCACTGGCGGCGATGGTGGACTTGATAAATAACAAGTATCGAAAACGCATAATTACGCTGGAAGACCCTATCGAGTATATGATAGAGAATAAAAACAGTATGGTCGAACAGCGCGAGATCGGCTCGGACTGTCCAGAATTTGGGTCAGGACTTAAACACGCGCTGCGGCAGGACCCGGATATCATTATGGTCGGTGAGATGAGAGACCTGGAGACCACCGGATCAACAATTACGGCTGCTGAAACCGGACACCTTGTCTTCAGTACGCTGCACACGATCAATGCTTCGCAGACGATCGAACGTATTATCGATATCTATCCCGCAGCTCAGCAAAATCAGATTCGAACGATGCTGGCCAATACGCTGCAGGCGGTGCTCTCGCAGACACTGTTCAGACGGGTCGATGAGCCGGGAATGGTTCCCTGTACCGAAATATTGCTGTGTACATCCGCGGTGAGAAACTGCATTCGTGAGAATAGAATCTATGAGATTCCAAATATTATCGAAACCTCCCGCAGACTGGGTATGCAGAATTTGGACAACAGCATAACCGATATGTACTTCAAGGGTTACATAGACAGGGATGAGGCCATAATGCGGTCGAGCAATCCGGCGAAAATGGAAAAGACGCTCGTACCGGTTGATGGGTTTGAAGTTGTTCAGCCTCCTCAAGAGGCTGAAGAGGCTGAAGAGGCTGCCGTTCTGCAGCAATAACCAGCGCCTGCATTCGCTGGTGCGTAACGTGTCCCCGGAAAAAGACCCGACAGGGCCGGGGCAGTCAATACAGAAAGATGGGGCATGTGAATATGCTTGAAGAATCTTCGCAAAATAACAAAGGCGCAACCGCAGTTGCAGAAAATCCGCAAAATGACCGATCTCCGTGGGAGCAGAGCCAAAGGCCCCGAGAGTCTGCATCTGCAACGAGCAGGCCCTCCAGGAAGCAACAAGGCGTCTGGCAACAAGTCAGTCACTTCAGGGTGGAGTTCGGGCCGAGCAGAAAGGACATCCTGAATTTTACGAATCAGCTTGCGGTTATGGTCCGCGCGGGGATCAGCCTTCAGGATTCGCTCGAATCGATAGCTGAACAAAACGAAAATCGGAAATTCAAGGTGGTCATTACCGATTTGAAAAACCGAATCGAAGCCGGACAAAGTTTCTCCCAGGCGCTTGCCGAGCACCCTCAGACATTCAGCGATCTCTATATCAACATGGTGGCTGCGGCAGAGATTAGCGGCTCGCTAAGCGGAATGCTCCAAAAATTAGCGGAGTATCTGGACTCCGAAGCCGAAACTCGTTCACAGATCAAAGGAGCGATGGTCTATCCGATTATCATAGCCGTCATGGCGGTGTCGGTGACTATTTTCCTGCTGTGTTTTGTTCTGCCGAGGTTTACGGCGATCTTTGCGGGCAAGGAACATCTGCTACCGACGCCCACCAAGGTTCTGATGGCCAGCAGCGCGTTTCTGCGCGGCTACTGGTTCCTTATTTTTCCGGCAATTGGCGCCGGCTTCTGGGGCTTTTGGTATTTTGTTGGTACTGAAGACGGCCGGAAGTGGTGGGACAAGACTAAATTGTCCCTGCCCCTGATCAAATCGCTCTGCCAGAATCTCTATATCACCAGGAGTATGCACACGATGAGCGTGCTTACAAAAGCTGGTGTGCCGATCTTGAACACAATCTCGATCACAGCCCAAATTGCAGGAAACGTTCTTTATAAGAAAATGTGGCTCAGCGTCTATGAGGAGGTTCGCCAGGGCAATAAAATTGCCTCCAGTCTGGGCCAGTATAATTTAATGCCGAGCAATGTCGTGCAGATGATTAAAAGCGGCGAAAATTCAGGCACGATGAGCGACGTACTGAGAGATATCGCAAGCTTCTACTCAAGAGAGCTCAAAACAGCTATCAAAACAGTCACATCGATGATCGAGCCGATCATGATCGTGCTCATGGGTGTTTTGGTCGGCTTTATTGCAATGAGTATTATTCTGCCGATCTTTAAGATGTCCAGTATCGTGATGGGCAAATAAATTCGTTGCTCCGGCCCCGGAGTTTCGGGCCAGATGTTAAGATTGAGGGCGAAAGAGATGCAAAATACGAAATACAAAAGCGGCTTTTCACTTATCGAGGTGTTAATCGCAGTACTGTTGGTTGGTCTTGCAGTTGCTTCTCTGGTGGCGTCTAACAGTGCATTCACGAAAGCGAATGGTGCCGGAACTGATTTGTCGACAGCCGAGTTTCTTGTTGAACAAATAAGAGAGCTTACCGCGCTGCTTCCGGTGATTGATCCGGGAAGCACGATTTGGACATTTGGCCCGGAAGTCGGCGAAACATTGGCTACCTATGACGATTCGGACGATTTCGATGGTACGAGCTTTTCGCCGCCTATCAATGCCAATAGGCTCCCTCTGAACGATTTGGCCGCGTATAGTCAGCAGATTACTGTTGAAAATGTCAATACATCTAATTTTGAACAGGTTGTAGCTGACACTACCTCCCCTTTTGTTCGAGTAACTGTAAGGGTTTATTTGAACTCAAAGGAAATCAGCTCGACGAGCTGGCTCCGGGCGCGATACTAAACGGCCTGCAGCGTATTTCCTGATGCGCAAGGTTATTTTCGAGATACCAAATGAAAAACGCAAAATACAAAACCGGCTTTACCATTGCGGAATTGCTGATTGCTCTGGCGATATCTGCGATGCTGCTCGTTGCTGTAGCTGTTGCCTTCAACGCTTCGGCTATAAACTACCGGGAAAACGAGGACATCTTCAGGACAATCAATAACACCCGGCAGGCCCTGTTTCGGATTACAAGTCAGCTTCGCACCGCGAAAGGGGTCGACTCGACCGCGCCAAATAATGAATGCAGCTTTATCACCGCCGC
>CAZSOR010000195.1:0-8864 GCA_964608395.1 uncultured Pirellulales bacterium | reverse complement strand
AAAAAGAAGAAAAAAAACAAATCCCGAAGGACCAAAAAGACTAATTCTTCAGCAGGAAAGTCTACTGTTCAAATAGAGCTTCTCAACTACGGCGAATGGAAACCGAATATGCCGGACTGGCTTAAGAAGATTCGGTCCCTTGTAGATTGTAAACATATTGCTCAAGCTCAAAAACTACTTGATAAAGAAAGGATTCAGAAAAAACTGGCCAATATTAATGACACAAAAACTGAGGTTTTTGTCCGGTATACAGTTGCCGACCTGCTTGACAAGACAGGGCAGGTTGACAGAGCTGTGCAGTATCATTCAGACATGCTTGATAAGATCCCAGATACATATAAGAGCAAAGAACTTTCCGGAATCTACGGCAAAGTGGGGATACTGTATGCTAAACACGGCAAGTGCACACAGGCCATTGCTAATTTCCGTAAAGCTGAAGAATTAAATCCGGGCAATCCAAGTGTATTGAACAATCTTGCCGGTTCTGTTATGAAGATCGGACGCCTTGAAGAAGCTATAGCTTTATTAAGAGAAGCGTTAGCTATAAGCCCTAAATTTAGAGAGGCTCATTCGAACCTTATGATGGACTTTTGTTATTTGCCGGAGAGCAAATCATCCGAGATTTTTGAAGAATCGAAAAAATGGGCAAATATCCAGGCACCGACAACGCTTGCTTTCACTAATCATGATAATCCCCTTGATCCGCACAGAAAACTGCGTATAGGCTATATCTCGCCTGACTTTAGAGATCATTCCGTAACCTTTTATTTTGAGTCTCTTCTGGATGGGCATGATAGAAATAAATTTGAAATTTACGGCTACGGTGATATCGCAGAACCTGATGAAACTACAGAAAGGCTTATTGACAAATTCGATTTTTATCAAGACATAAAAGGAGTTGATGATGAAACGGTTGCCGAGTTTATCAGGTCTAATTCGATAGATATACTTATCGACCTGGCCGGTCATACCGGCAGAAACAGACTTCCTGTTCTTGGCTTTAAGCCAGCTCCGATTCAGGTTACTTATCTGGGCTATCCAAATACTACAGGTATGCCCCAGGTAGATTACAGGCTAACCGATGCCATCGCAGACACCCCTGACCAGCAGAAATATTACACTGAAAAACTTGTCTTTCTGCCTAACGGCTTTCTCTGTTACAACCCCGGTAAGCGGCAGCCGACAATCAAATCTTTGCCAATGTCACACGATGACCATATTACATTCGGCTGTTTTAACAATATTAACAAGATGAGTCCTGTTATAATAAAAGCCTGGGTTGACATTCTCAACGCGGTGCCGAATTCACGACTAATGTTAAAGTTTCTCGCAGGCATAGATTCAGAGGTTCGAGACTATTACCACAACCTGTTCGCCGAACACGGCCTTGAAAATCCTAAAGATCAGATAATGATTTCCGGATGGTTATCGCCAGAGCAACATCTTGAACTTTACAATAATATTGACATTGCCCTTGACACATATCCCTACAACGGCACCACAACCACCTGTCAGGCACTTTTGATGGGGGTGCCGGTTATAAGCCTTGTTGGTTCCCGCCATTCCTCGCGAGTTGGCCTTGATATTTTAACGCGTCTTGACATGCAGTTTTTCGCTGCTCAGACTCCGCAAGAGTACGTCAAAAAGGCCGTTGTTCTTGCTGCCAAACCCGAATCACTAACTAAAATCCGCGAGACAATGCGTGAAAGACTTGCTGCAAGCCCATTGTGCAATTACGAGTTTATTACCAATGACATTGAAAATGCTTATCGCCAAATGTGGCACGATTACTGCTGTTCAAAAGGAATTGAAATAAAAGAAATCGAACCTCAAAACGACCTCGATTATAAACCTCGAAGATATGCAGACCGTACCATCGTCGACAATATCATCTCTGCCGACGAATTTTATCGGGCAGGCCAACACTTTAAAGCCGCAAAATACGCCAAGGACCTCTTCGACGAATTGTCTTCGTGTAATAATGAAGAAAAACCTTCGCAGGAATTACTTGAAAGATACAATGCTGACGATTTGCGATCACTTATTATTAATTTTTGTATGGAAGTTATGTCATACAGCAGTTATTTCGCCTATGATAATTACTGCATGATTTATTCTAAGGCTCAGGAACTAAATCCCTCAAATACTGAGATTGATATTAGGGCCGGCCTGCTTATAGCTCTTAAGGCGAGATTGAGAAACTTTAAAACAGAGGATAACTGCATTAAACTTCTCGAAATCGCCGATGGCAAACTGAATAACGAACGCTCCAAAGCTGCCCTTGCCCTTGCCAAAGGCGACCTTAAAGAATTATCACTGCCGTACGATTTGGCAAGAATTCACCTTTATCCTGATTTGGAACATATTACTACTTATGTGCTTTTGGAACAGGAAGACGGATTCGAAAAAAGCGATCTGAATCTTTTCCGCTCAATTATTCGGCCAGATGATACTGTTTTAGATATCGGTGCCAATGTCGGTCTATACTCTCTCAGTGCCGCCGCAAGAACCAATGGTAAGGTAATTGCTGTCGAACCTGCGTTGCAGACTTTCGAGCTGCTTAACAGGTCCGCTTCGCAATTTTCCAACATGACAGCTATTCATGCTGCCGTAAGCGATAAGCCGGGTACCGCTTTTTTATCTCATCTCGGCCCTTCTGAAAACTTCAAACTCTCCGACAACAATGAAACTCAGGGTGAGGAAGTATCCTTGGTTACGGTTGATGATATTGCCGCCGAGCATGGCATTGAAAGTGTAGATATAATCAAGATAGGAATTGAAGGCCATGAACTAAAAGCTCTCGCTGGTGCGGAAAAGATTATCACAAACGGCTCACCAATTATCTTTTATGAAGTAAAGCATGGCAGTGACTTTCATCCCGAGTTCATCGATACCTTCAAAGACCTCGGCTATGATTCTTATTTTGTTCTACCCGATGCGAAAACTCTTATTAAATACAATAAGGGTGCTCCGATAGACGACTATCTGCTCAATATGATAGCCATTCGTCCGGAATCGCTCCGGCGATTGGAAGGATTGGTTAATATAGAACGACCACAAGCTGACGTGCTTGCCAAAAGTTGCCCACAAGTGCGAACCGGAATAGCTACCGGCAACCTTTGCAACAAAGAGGCCGAGATTGTTGTAGATGACATTAATTTCACAAATATTAAAACAACAAAGGTGGGGGATATTTCAGTAGGATTTAACGACAAATACGTTATAAAAATTGAACACAGAAAACACCCATGGAAATTAAGAACGTTTTCAGAGGAAATTGAAATAATAAAACATTTGAACTCCAGCGGGTGCGTTTCGTGTCCCAGATTTGTATCCGAGGGAAAGTTGAAAAACGGCGAACGATACTTTATACAGGAAAGATTTAACAACAGGAGACTATTCAATGCAGCTGACATGATGTTTTCGATACTTGAGCAGAAAAGTTTCGGTGTTTGCCAGGGGGATTTTAAGAGAGATAATTTTATATTCGATAACAGTGCCGCCTGTTACATCATCGACTATGACCAGGCGATATATGATGAGCGGTTTATTGATATGGGCAACCTCGAATATTTAGAGTGGTTTAATCAATTTTTTGTAGATAGATGGAAAAAAATAGGTCTAAACTTTGCTGACATTTACAGCTTTGGCGGATTCGACAAAGAAGAGCTTCTCGGCTTATTCAAAAACGACTCATTTAATTTGGGCAAAACATCAATATTTCAAGAACAAATAACCACCAATACACAAAGTGGTATTTACCATAGCCTCAACACTGACAAAGTTTACATAGATGGTGCACGTGATTTAGACTCCAGGGTTGCTGCTTTGGATACTATTGAATTCCAAAAGGGTGAAAAGGTTCTGGATGTCGGGTGTAATATGGGACTGCTTGGCCATTACTTACACGATAGAGGATGCAAAGTAACAGGGGTTGATATGGATCATAAAATAGTAATTGGCGCCAAAATGGTTGCCAATATTCTTAACAAGGATATTCAATTCAAATATTTAGACCTGGACACCGCAAGAATCGAAGAAGACTATGATACTATCTGCCTTTTTTCTGTAATTCATCATGTGGCAAATTTTCAGCAGGTAACAGAAAACATATCGCAAAAATGTAACAGAATCATCCTGGAATGTCGGTTGCTGGAACAGGGAGCAAAACCTGTCCATGGTGGATGGGTGCGGTCAAGCGGATGGAGTTTTAATTGTAGCCAGGAGCTGATCAATTATCTTGAATCGGTATTCAAGGGATTTAAATTCCAAAAGCATCACGGCACTGTGGATAGACAGAGAGAAATAATAACTTTTGTCAAAGAACCAGCGATGGCAGCCATTCGTCCGGAATCACTCCAGCGTCTGGAAGGATTGGCTAATATAGAACAATAACAGGCCGAGGTACTGGGAAATATGGCAGCGGTTGTATAAATCAAGAGGTGTGAGTAGTGAAAATAATGAAACGAAAATTACATATCGGTAGTAGGTAACCTCAACCAAATTGGGATATCTTCAATAAAACAAATTGCCAAAAAGGGGACACAATGCTCGAAGCAAAAGACATAATGACAAAGCAAGTCGTTTGCATAACAAAAGATACTCCGATATTTGAAGCAATACGACTGATGGCGGATCATAATATCACCGGCATACCCGTGGTAGAAGACGATCGAAGCCTTATCGGAATGCTGTCCGAACAGGATGTCCTGAGATTGTTCCATACTTATGACGACGAAAAAGACCGAACGGTAAACGATTTTATGACACAACCCGCCATCCACTTCGAAGAACACGAACTTCTGTTGGATGTTTGCTACTGCCTGAGAGACAACTCTATCAGAAGAGTTCCCGTTACGTCAAACGGCAAAGTGTCGGGGGTTATCAGCAGATCGGATATTCTCAAATGCATTATTAAGCAAGCGGAGGAAAGGAATTTACAAGCAACAGCTAAAACTAAATAGTTCGGCCTAACAAAAACCGCCTTACTCAAGTATTAGACAAATTCACGAACACGTTTAGCCTAACAATCAACGGCCTCTCACATTTGAGGCTGTTTGTGCAATAAAGAACGGTGCAAGTCACCTGGTTGAAGAGCGGCAAAGGAATATTAACCTTACACCTCATCCGGCACAATCCACGGTTTTCTATAGTTAGCCTTCAGGTACTTATCGGCCTCGGCATCATTCACAAACTTTTCGGTCGCCCCGTCAAACTTCAGCTTGCGGTTTCCGACTCGATACGAAATATTTGCAAGATGGCAAAGCGCCATTGAACGGTGCGCATCTTCGACATCCGCTTTCGGTTTCCTGCGAGTACGGATACAGTTCACGAAATCCTCAAAATGCGCATCGATTATACTGCCGAATTTCAGCTCGGCCGGCTCAGAGACAACGGCCTTGCTCTGGCGAACACGGGCATCCCCTTCGAACACCTGCCATCCGCCGCCGTGCCTGCCGAAGCACATAAATCCTTTTGTCCCGCATATCTCCACCTTCGTAGCACAGAAAGGCCAGTCGGGAAACCTGGTCTTGTCCTTCAAGTGAACGATTCGATGCATATAAGGCGACCAAAGGGACGCTTCGAAAAGTAACGTCAGCTTATCGAACTCGAAGGTCGCCAACTGCGTATCCGGCTGCTCCCTGCCGTCGTCGAAGTGATAGACTCCTCCTGCGCTGCAGACCGTCTCCGGATAATCTTTGCCGATCAGATATCGCACCAGGTCGATCTGATGAACCATATCGGCCATAATATAGCCGACATAGAAATCCCACAGCCTCCAAAACCATCTGCCCGGACGATAAGGCAGCATAGGGGACGGACCGCACCACAAATCATAATCAATACCTTCCGGCACAGACTGAACACCTGCTACCTGAATTGGGCCTGACTCCTGCATGAGAAATACACGGGCCAAATGGATGTCCCCCAGTTTTCCGCTGCGGATGTACTCGGCGGCCTTATCTGTATAAGGAGCGCTGCGGCTTTGAGTTCCGACCTGCACAATCCTGCGATACTTGCGGGCAGCCTCAACCATTTTCCTGCCGTCCCAGATGCTCAGCGAGAGCGGCTTTTCCACGTAAACATCCTTCCCCGCCTGGCAGGCCATTATCGTTGCCAACGCATGCCAGCGGTCCGAAGTGGCAACAACGATCGCATCAACCTGGGGATCGTCCAGCATCTTTCGAAAATCCTGCACAAATTTAGGCTTGTAGTCGTGGCTTTCAATCACAATCTCCGCCGCAGGTCCATAGCTTCGAGTATCGGCGTCGCAAATATACTTGATCTTTACATCAGACCTTTTCACAAGGCTTGTCAGAAGCGCACGTCCCCGGCCGCCGACGCCCATAATCCCCAGAACCACCTTATTGGCCGCCGCCGAAGCTCCACTGGAAGGCAAAAATGTAAAAGCTGTCGCCGCACCAACAGAACTTTTCAAAAATCCTCTTCGATCTATAGGTTCCATTTTCTTCTCCCATAAAAAATATTAATTCGCTGGCTTGATTGTAAGATTAACAACGGCACGTCGTACTGGTTTTGCCAGGTTAATGCCCAATCGAGTAGGTAGTCTGCGGCCGCTTAGATCTTCTTTGATTGTCTCAGGCTTGATTTTAAAGTCGGCGCCTGAAACTTCAATATCAACACGCAGGGCCTTGTCCTTATCGCGAATTACAAGCGATGAATCAGAAAGCTGCTGCCATTCATTGAATGTAATAAGAGCTGTACCGAAATCACAGGGCTTCGAGAAGACAACTTCGTCGGTCACAATCAATGAACCTGAATCCCGGCGTGAATAGACAAACCTGCGATGAAGTTTTTCGAGTTCCGGCACATCATAGGCCGATGCGATATCCAGCACCAGGGTGTCGGTATCTTCGGTAAAGTCATCACGAACAATCCGGCCACTGGCCTGCCTGCCGGTTCGCTGCAATTTGCCGGCCACGAGCGGGACGGGGTGCCCGAAGGAGTTCAGAACCTTGCTTTCATACCGGCGGCTGCTGAATGTGCGAGCGGTATAAACTTCCCCGCCGGGATCGAGCAGCAGCGGCCTATCACCTAACACTACGACGAAAGAGCCCACATCGTTATGATTATGATGCTCTGCGTTATTACCGCCCTTGAGGGCAACGGCCAGACGCGAGGTCGAGTTCGAAGCCGGCCTGCAAATCAGGATACCCGCGTTCTCAAACCATGACCTGATGCCGGGACCCTCAGAAGCATTTTGTGCCGGCAGACTGCGTGAGGCGGAATTCGGAAAGCTGTACATCATGCTCTGATAAAGCGAGCCGCCGGTAGAGACCGGATCGATCTGCTCCCAATTGCGCAATCCCATGCCGAGGCGACGGCTGATAAAGTACATCAGCCGGGAGCTGGGCTTGGCCCTGATAGAACAATCGGCGAACGCCGGATAGACGCCGTTAATGATTTCGATCCTCGAACCGAAAGCAGCCGCCTGTTTCACTTTAGCATCCTGCAGCAGGTCCACTCTGCCATCTGTCGCCTGATAAATCGCCTCGCTGAGCATGATATAATAGCCGAACCCGTAGTTCCAATAGCCCAGCCCCTCGGAGCAATAACCGTCGTCGGTGAATCCTTCGAGAAAATTCTCCGAGTAGCCCTCTGCCGCAGCGACAAAAAGAGCACGGGAATCGCGAGAATCAATCACAGCCAGCGCCGAACCCGTCACGCTCGCAAGGCACACGGCGTTCCAGTTATTCGTCCCGGTCATCCACCAGTTTTTCTTTCGCTTGCCCGATACCATGTCACGGTAAGGCCGGAAAATACGCCGCTCCAGGTTATCACGAATCAGCCGGCGCGTTTCAGGACTTAATTTGTCGGCCAGCAGGTAATCAGCAGTGGCTAACGACCAGGCCAGTGCCGAGGAGCCAAGGTCGATATCGACACTCTTGCCGTGAAAATTGGTCAGGTCCCTGTCGTGGGCCGGCATGACCCAGGTCCGTTCGGAGCACAGCACCCGGGCAATCTCCTCAAACGCCGGCACGAAACGCCCCTTGTTTTCCAGGCACTCGGCCAATGCGAACGTACGGACTCTTGACCGACGGCGGCCGCTGACTCTCTGCCAGCGAGTACGGTTTCCGGTTCGAGAAAAATCCAGGTAAAGGTCGTCGGGCTGTTCGTCAATGGCTTGTTCCAGAAGCTTTTCCGCTTCGGAGATTATTCGCTTGAAAGAATCTTTCTCAGCCAGATCATCCCAGGCGCTTCGCTCGCCAATCGGCAGGCCAAATCCCGCCGGCTTTTCGCGTAGTAACGGCGAGATTTCCCGGATACGATTCTCATCAATCTTTTCGATCGCTGCCAGGGCCGTACCCTGGAGAGACATCACGAGACCGGAAACAAACAAAAGAGCAGTAAGAGTAAGCAGACACGGTTGTCTTGACATTCGCCTGGTCATAGTAAATCCTTTCCATTTCAAAGATGTAAGGGCCAAATAAATACAAAAGAATGTTACCAGAACCATGCCCCCGGGGCAAGTCTCGGAAAATCATCTCCGGCTGCGTTACTCATTCATACAAAATTCATCCGGTCCCGCCATATAAAAATAACCGGGGCCTATACCAAATAGACCTGGTATAGGCCCCGAACCGATGCTAATATTTATATCTTTTTAACAAAAGCTGCGTTTACTCTGAAGCAACGTCGCTCGGTAGAATCAGCCGGATGTCGTCAAAGTACATCTTGCCCAAACCGCCGGGCGCTGTCGTATTGCCCTTTGTTCCCAGGCCGATCGCTATCCTGTCAACGTTGGTCAGAACAATGCCCTGATCGGCAAATGCCTGCAGCGGAATCACCCACTCGGTCCATTCGGCGATGTTCGCCGCGGCCGGATCGTCGTGTACCACTAC
>CAZSOR010000194.1:3862-8897 GCA_964608395.1 uncultured Pirellulales bacterium | reverse complement strand
TAAATCGATACAAAGCCGAGAAGGTCCAAAGGAGTCTGGCGTTCAGGATCAATCCCTTGGAAGCTATGGGATTGATCGCCCCGTCGTTGGACATTTGTCCGATGAAGCCGCCGTGGGCGGCGTCGACGGCGCAGTCCAACCAGAACGGCAAGAGGTGGTCGTTCAACTCTTGTTTGACAGCGTCGGCGAAATTCTGCAACTGCTCAGGCGACATGATGCTTCCTTATTCGGTGCTCTTGGGGAGCCGGTTGTACCAGTTGAATTTCAGGAAAACAGAGGTGACCACCAGAACGCCCAGGGTCCAGAGGGCTGGCCGGCCCTGGCGGGTCACGATATAGACGGGCAGTACCGCCAGGGTGATCTGCCAGACGATACCGACGATGACGTTGGTCCAGTCGCGGGTGCAATCGGTGTTCTTCTGGAACGTTGGGTCTTCGGCGATAACCTTAGCTTGGATCGGTCCCCAGAAGCCCCAGGGGCGGACGGTGCGGTAGAAGCGCTTCAAGACTTCGTCGCTCTCGGGCTTGGACAGCAGTGTGCCGAGCAAGCAGCCGAGAAACGAAGTCACAAAGATGCCGGGAAAAGCGTAGAACGCGTTCGTCTCAGGCCAGAAGTGCTCCACCAAAGGCGGCACAGCCAGGGCTCCAACGGTGCCGACAATCATGCCGGAGAAGAAGCCATATCCGTTGAAGCGCCACCAGTGCCACTTGAGCAGATTGGCGGCGACGTAACCGCTGTAGAGACCGCCCACGATCCACAGGGTGACCTCGGCAATGCTCTCGGTCACGTATCCGAAGGCGATCCCCAGTGCCACCATCAAGGCGGATATGACGATACTCATGCGGACTTGGATCTTGTTGCTGGCGTTGGGATTGATGAAGCGTTTGTAGATGTCGTTGACGATGTAGGCCGGACCGGCGTTGACCGTCGCAGCGAACGTGGACATAAACGCGGCCAGCAGGCCAGCCAGCAGGATGCCCGTCAGGCCCACGGGGATGAACTTGCTCTGGATCACCGCGGGTAGAATCTGCTCGAAGTTGGGCGACTTGCCACCCTGGATGGCGGTTGTCCACATTCCCTGGAGCGTCTCGCGCAGGGGGCCCAAGGCCAGGACCGTCAGGCCCGCGACGAGCATGTATCGCGGGAAGTAGAGGGCGACGTTGACCATGCCACTCATGAGCGAGGCCTCGCGCGGGTTGCGCGTCGCCAGGACGCGCTGCATATCGTAGTTTGGGATCGGGCCGGCTATGCTGGCCAGGACGCCCTTGAACAACATGAGCATGATGATGATGGTGAACAGCGAGAACCCGTCCTTCTGGATACTGGTGTTGACCATGTCGAACATGCCGGACCAGTTCAGGTCGAGTTGCCAGCCGAAGAACAAGTTGCGCCAGCCTGCGGGCACGACGGCGTCGATGGTCTCGGGACTGACGTGGTACATGGCGATCAGGCCGACGGCGATCGAGGCGATGGTCATGATTGTAAACTGGAGCACCTCGGTCAGCACGACGCTGTACATGCCTCCTTTGACGACGTAGAGGGACGTGACAGTCAGAATGATCAGGGCGTAGGTATTGGCGCTGAGTTGCCAAGGCAATAGGATTTGGGCGAACAAGCCGATCCCCTTGAAGGCGTAGGCGAGAAAGCCGACAACATTGATCAGGGCGAAGAGGACCACACTGAGATGAGCCAGGTTGGCGCCCAGTCCCCGGCCGAAGCGGGTCTCGATCCACTCGGCGCCGGTCAGCACGTTGGAGCGGCGCAGCCACGCACTGAGGTAGACCATCAGGAAGATCTGGTTAAAGGTGGGCCACATCCAGGGGATCCAAATGCTTTTGAGCCCGTAGACGAAACAGAAGTAGACCAGGAGCATAGTGCCGGTGATGTCGAACTGGCCGGATGCATTCGAGATGCCGAGGATATACCACGGCAGGCTTTTGCCACCGAGAAAATAAGAGTCCAGGTCCTTGGAGGCTCGCTTGGAGATCCAAAAGCCAATTAGAACCGTTAACACCAGGTAGGTAAAGATGATGGCAATGTCAATACTATGTAGATCCATTTGTTACCCCTGCACAAATATAAATCATTCTTCGTGTCGTGATAACCAAATTATGAAACGGTTGATGAGTTTACCATCTTTGACAGCATTTGTATATAAGGGAGTGATTATCTATTTTTTGTGGTGCGGCCGGATTTTCCGGCAGGGCCATGCTGCATGTTTTCAACTCTCCAAATAGCTATTCCAGGTATTTGACTGCTGCAGACCCGGCCGGCACAGTGATGGTAAAAATTGAATCGTAGCCCCGGCACAACAAAACGCTTGTACTGCTGTGGAGAATATGGCAATATGTTCTTTAACTTGTAGCCAATATACCGGGACGATACACATGTGGATGGAGTGATATCTAATATGATTCGGCGACTTTGTGTTACATCATTAATGGTGCTTATCTACACCGTCTCTTTTGTCCGGGCCGAATATCATATCAAGGCAACTCATCCACGGTTGTTTATTGAGGACGTAAAGGAGCTGGCCGAACGGTGCGATGGCCCGCTCGCCGGCGACTATCAAGTTCTCAAGCAGCGAGCGGACAACGCTGTCAGAGCAGGCCGGATTCAGTTCCTCTCCAATCAGTGGTCTATACCCGAAGACCTCATGAACTGCGGCATCGCTTACCTGGTCGAACGCCACAAGGGTCACAACGCCCAACCATACGCCGATGTCATCATAAATCAATGGGGCGATGGAAACCTCATCTCGAATCCTCAAGGCAGTCACTTCGGATACCATGCAATCGCCTACGATTGGATTTACGACGCTCTGACGCAGCAGCAGCAGGTGCAATTCGGCCAAGCTCTTGGCTCCTGGCTGCGATATTTCACTAACGAACCTCGCATTCTGCTCAAATGGGGTCACTGGGAATACAACCAGACCTGGGGACCGATCCATCTGAACGTTATGAATTGCCGCGATGCAATTACACAAAAACTGCTCATTGCGCTTGCCATACAAGGCGAAGGCACGAAATACGAAGCCGATGCCGGGATGTTCCTCGACTCATGGAACACACGAGTGACGGCTGAATGTGTGCCGGCTTTCAACAGGATGGGCGGCGTCTGGTCGGAATCCTATGGCCATGGCGCTTACGGGCCTGTCACCGTAATACCGTACGCCTTCGGCGCATGGCGCACAGCAACGGGCATAGACTTATTCAAGCAGTTAAAGCCCTGGGGGTATCCGGTCGAATCACCGCGATGGGTGGCTTATACGATGATGCCCCACAACGAACGCACAGCCTGGATCGACGACGGCAATGGTGCTCGACCCGCCGCCTTTGCCCGCGCCGCGCCGATGCTGCGCGACGGGCTCTCGCAATGGTTTTCCGACCGTGGCCGGTCGTGGCTGCGCGAGCGATGGCAGCGTGTCGCGTGTTATGATCCTTCGATACGGACAACACCCCCGGATGAGCTTCCGCTGGGCTATCTCTTTCCCGGTGCGGGCCATGTTTACATGCGCAGTACATGGAACGACCCAAACGCCACATGGGCATTCTTCGGCTGCGGCCCGCAGTTCGCCGGGCATTCGCGGGACGACGAGGGCCATTTCCTGATCTGTAAGCAAGGCGCTCTGGTCTCCCGGCAAGGCGGACAGGGCCACAACGACAGCGACTATTATGCCGGCGGCTCGCTTATCTACAACATCGTCACGATCTTCGATCCCAATGAGAAATTCCGCCGGAGCAGGAACAATGAGAACGACGGCGGCCTTCTGCGGCACGTTTACGAAGGCAGTGGTCTGCCGCGCCGGCGTGGGCATATCGTGGCCTTTGAGCACAACGCGGATTACACCTATGCCGCCGCGGATATTACTCAGGGCTACAGCGATAAAAAGGCCCGCGAAGTGACGCGGCAGTTTCTTTACCTTCGTGGGCAGCGTGAGTATTTCGTCGTCTTCGATCGCGTTGAAGCAACTCGTCCCGATTTTGCCCGTCATTTCTTTCTCCATGTCCCTACCCAGCCCGAGCGACGGGAAAATTATCTGACGTGGCTAAGTCTGCCCGATGCGGATGGCGACAAAAATGTGTTGTCACACGGCAGGTCACGGATGTTTCTGCACACATTGTTGCCGGAGAAGGCACAGATCGTTACCCGTGGCGGCCCCGGCAAAGAGGCATGGGGCCATCCGCTCGAAGAGACGGCACAATATAACCATACGACTAAGGATCGAATGAAACCTCCGGTGTGCCCCTGGCGGATAGAGGTCGGAGACCCGGGTGATAGCAGCCGCTCCTTTTTTCTACACGTTTTCGAGATCGCTGATGAGCAGATTCGTCAGGCAACTGCTGTTAAGTTTGTGGCACCCGCAGGCGTCGATATTGCGGAGCGATGGCAGATACGTTTCAATCCGGCCGGCCCGCTCGGAGGTAAGATAGGTAACAAACCGCTGACAACAACCGTTCAAACCGAAAGGCAGTATAATGAATCTTAGCTCGCAGTGTTTTTTTTGCAGGTACCTCAGGTTTTTCTTAGTCTTATTAATCTCATTAAACTGCCAGCAGCAATCTGTCCACTCACAGACAATTAATGAGAAGATTCCTTGGGAACCCATTGGTCTGTCCGGGGGAGGCGGCATGTTTTCGCCGGCGATTTCCCCCGCCGATCCTAATTTGATGATGCTCAACTGTGATATGAGCGCAGCGTATATCTCCGATGACGGCGGCCATAACTGGCGCATGATTAACCATGCTCAGCTTAAATCGGATACAAGATGCCGGCCGGGATTTCATCCTTCCGACCCCGATGTCATTTATGCTTCATCGGGCGGCCGGCTCAGAATCAGTCGCGACCGCGGCAGAACTTTCTCGCCTCTCGGCAACCTTCGCGAGTCTCTCTATGGTGAAATAGCGATAAACCCATCCGACCCGAAAGTTATGCTCGCAGGCACACGTGACGGCAAATGCACGCTGTCGCGTGACGGCGGAACTACGTGGACTTTATGCAGCGGGCCGGAAGGCCAGACTATTGGTTTCCATTT
>CAZSOR010000194.1:0-3762 GCA_964608395.1 uncultured Pirellulales bacterium | reverse complement strand
GAACTACGTGGACTTTATGCAGCGGGCCGGAAGGCCAGACTATTGGTTTCCATTTCGACCGCACTCGTCGAGGACATGTCATGTTCGCCGCCACTAACAAGGGCATTTGGCGTTCCGACGATGATGGCCGGACATGGACAGACAAGGCCAATAGTTTGCCATGGAAGCCGATACAGGGATTCGCGGCGGGTTCGGATTCTGCTAACAATACCACCATTCTCTACTGCACGGTAAGCAGTAAAGACCAGGGCGGCATTTTCACAGGAGGTCTTTACAGTTCTATCGATCGCGGCCAGACCTGGCAGCAGGCGATGGGCCACGGCATCAATACCGAAACGAAAAAGGCCGACCAATGGGCCTATGATTCAATCGCTCAGTACCGGCAAATTCTCACTACCGACAGGAATCCATTGACGGTGTATGTCCTGAACACAAGCACGGGATTCCATCCCCCCTATCATGAAACAGTCTATCGCAGCGATAACGGCGGCAAGAACTGGCGTGCTACATACTTCCAGGATCCACGTTTCGAGCGGTACAACGTGGCTCCCAATTATGTCACCGCATCCGCAGGGCAATCCTTTAAGGGAGGCGATACACCATTCGGAGCCGCTATATGCAATACCGACCCGGATCGATTGATCCTTGTCTGGAGCCAATCCTATATCACGCATGACGGCGGGGCCACATGGTTCAACGGCGATACGTATCCCGCTCCCGGCCAGGAGGCCAAAGCCGGCTGCGCATGGTCATGCACCGGTCTGGTCGTAACCACGACGTGGAACTACTACGTCGATCCTTTCGAAGCCAACCGTCACTATATTGCTTACACAGACATCGGCTTTGCCCGGTCGCTCGACGCCAGCAAAACATGGATATGGTGGGACAAAAACTCATGGGCACCGTGGCGAAATACCTGCTACGAGATTGCATTCGATCCCGACACGCCCGGTAAGATGTGGGGCGCATTCTCCGACGTGCACGATATCCCCAACGATAATATCATCTCCGAACGTCACGGCCACAACCGTCCCGGCGGAGTTTGCATTTCGAATGACTTCGGTGCTTCATGGAAACATGAGGCTAAAGGTATTCCGCCCAAAGCTGTCACCTCCATCGTGCTCGATCCCGCCAGCCCCAAAAACGCACGCACGTTATATGCCGGCGTCTTCATGGAAGGCGTATACAAATCGACCGACGACGGCAAGACCTGGGCACTAAAGAAGCACGGCCTGGGTCACCCGAATAACATGCGGGTTTATCGCGTGACTCTGCATAAAGACGGAACGCTTTTCGCGATAATTTGCGCTAAACGCCCTGCCCGCGGACAGCCGCTCATGAGCGAAGGCGTGGGCCTCTACCGCTCCGGAAACGGCGCCCGGACATGGCAAAAGGTTAACACATCCCGGCTTTTTCTTTACCCAAAGGACTTCTCCGTTAACCCTGACGACAGTGACATCATCCTCATCGGAACATGTGACGCGGACCGGCAGGACAAGTCCGGCGGATTATACAGGTCCGAAGACGGCGGCAAAACCTGGCGGCGTATCGGACGCCAGGGACGCCAGACGTTCGGCGGCTATTTCCATCCCAAACGTGACGGATGGATCTATATGACTCTTACCGAAGGCGCTCCCGGTGCCGGCCTGTGGCTCACGCGAGATAACGGCGCGACATGGGAGGCATTCGACGATCTGCCGTTCTCGAATGTCCAGCGAGTGACGTTCGATCCCTCGGACGACGATGTCATGTATGTCACCACATTCGGCGGCAGCGTCTGGCGAGGGCCGGTCGTGCCGCAAGGCTCGGTTCAGATTCGAAACACAGATAATTGACAAAACGCCCTGGATCACAGCCGCCGGAGGTGACATAAAATCGGGGTGATAGGATTCGAACCTACGGCCTCCTGCTCCCAAAGCAGGCGCTCTAGCCAAGCTGAGCTACACCCCGATAAACCCGGCGTCACCGCCGGTCGTTGCCGCCCCGTATCATTTATCAAAGAGCGTATCATGCGCAACGTCGAACATTCTACACGAAGCTCACCAATATTGCAACAATTTTGGCTCGTTCAACGTTCAGCCCTTTTGTCACGTGTGATAGTCGGCGTTGATTCTCACGTATTCGGCGCTCAAATCGCAGCCGTAGCAAAAATCGCTCGCCTTGCCCGCACCTAAGTCCACCGTTATCGTATGCTCGGCTTGCATGATAACTTTGCCGGCCTTGCCCGAGTCGAACTTCGCCGGTTTGCCGTTTTTGAAAACGGTTATCTGCCCTATCTTGCACGAGAGCTTTTCCGGATTCAATTTCACGCCCACCGAGCCGGCGGCACAAATAATCCTGCCCCAGTTCGGATCGCCCCCGTGCACCGCGCATTTGACTAACGGATAGTCGGCGATCGCCCTGCACGCCTTAGCCGCATCGGCTTTTGTCGCTGCTCCTTTTACCACGACCTTGAACATCCGCGTCGCCCCTTCGGCGTCGAGCGCCATCTGCCGAGCCAGGTCGTAGCACAATTCGCCCAGAGCCTTGGCGAACTTTTTATATCGCGGGCACTTGCTGACAATCGGCCGATTTCCCGCAAGGCCGGAAGCTAAAATTATCGCCGTGTCGTTCGTGCTCTGATGGCCGTCCACGGTCAGCCGATTGAGCGAATTGCCGATAGCCGCCTTTAGTGCAACGCCTAACAGCGGCTTGCTTATAGCCGCATCGGTCGTAATAAAACAAAGCGTCGTCGCCATATTCGGAGCGATCATCCCCGCCCCCTTGACCGTGCCTGCTATCGTTACCTTGCAGCCAGAAATTTCGAGCCGGCGGACGGCCTGTTTCGGCCTGGTATCGGTCGTCATTATCGCCTTTGCGAAATCCAGCCCCGCTTTCGACGAATCCGAAAGCTGTGCCGCTGCTTTTTCGATGCCGGCACTGATGTTTTGCATCGGCAGATGCTCGCCGATAATGCCGGTCGAAGCGACTAAGACATTTTCTATTGTCAATTGTCTATTGTCTATTATCAGCTCTTGTGCCGTCTTGCTGCACATCGCGATTGCGTTTTTGATTCCTTTTTCGCCGGTGCAGGCGTTGGCGTTGCCGGAATTGACGACTACTGCCGAGATATTTGTGCTCTTGACATGCCGCTTACAGACGGTTACCGCTGCCGAGACGATTTTATTTGTCGTAAAGACCGCTGCCGCTTTGGCCCCGGTCGGGCAGACGAGCAATCCGAGGTCGTTTTTGCCCGATTTTTTGATGCCGCAACGTACTCCAGCGGCCAAAAAGCCCTTAGGCGACGTAATTGTCTTGTTTTTCATCTTTTTACCTGTGGCAGAGCTATTCATGAGCAAGAAGTTACCAGAATCGCAAAATCCCTTCAAGTTAATTTGGCTTTTCAATGCCACATATGTCATTGCGAGGCCTGGAAGGCCGCGGCAATCTCTTCTGCCATAAGCGTAAAAGCCATCGTTGCCCCAAAATTGGCTTTGTTTTCTGGCTGGCTCGGCCCATCATAATCTCCGTAAACCATTGTTAATATTGACTTAATGTTATTTTGGCCCTTTGAAAATTGGCTTTGTTTTTTCAACCCCCAGCGCAGGTCTGGTGGCTAAACGAGATTGGCTTTGTTTGGCTTTGAATTGGCTTTGTTTTTTCGCCGTCCAAAAGCTTAATTTTCTTCATAAACACCTTTCATATAAGACTATGCGCCAATTTCACCCTACCGCAAATTGGGTTTGTTTTTTCAAATTAAGCTCAATTTTTCGTCGTTTTCTA
>CAZSOR010000193.1:0-8927 GCA_964608395.1 uncultured Pirellulales bacterium | reverse complement strand
GCTGCTGCTGAAGGAGCGGTCCGCGAAATCGGGCTGGAAAACCAGATGCGTTGTAGCGCGATACGTGAAGTCATTCTGTTTGGTACGAACCTCGCTCTGCGCGCAGCCGGCGGCCATCACGCAGAGCATCAGTATTGTCAAGATCGCCGTTCGTTTCTTGCTCATGTCGGATTCCTTACTTGTCCCTCGCTTTGCTTTTGCACGGAAATTTCCATTTGAGATACTATTCAAGACAAGCACATCTTAGCTGGTTTTGCGATTAAAGCAAGTCATGAAACAGGACACATTTTAGCCCGCACCACTGGTGCGGGTTATATTGCTATTTTTTATAAGTCACCATCGGTGCGGGTCGAATTCAGAATCTATACATAATCCCCAGCAGGAAAGATGCCATGTAATGTTTTTCCACGATGGGGCTGTCGGTAATCTCACTGCCGAGCCACTGAACCGAAGCCATCGCCATCGCGCTCCATTTTTCATCCAGCCTGTAATTCAGCCTCAGCGCGGTCAGCAGTCCTATCGAATCACCGGCATGATATTCCGGCCGGCCCGGCATCGCTTCGTTGCTTCGCACGCCGTAATAATAATCGTTCAAGTTCCTGCTGCGGTAAGTCACCCCGGCACTCGGCGTCACGAGCAAGCCCCGGATATTCGCAACCCTCCTGAAATCGTAATTGTATGACAGCCTGACCTCGTGTCCTTTGTGCTCGTTCAGCACATCCGCGGAAACATCCGCCATAATCCTCGCCTCGCCCATGATTCTGGACAGCGAGCCGCCAAGTTCCAGCGTCCAGTCCCTGTCGTCCATTCCCCGCAGGTACCTGCTGTCGTGTTCTTCGTATCCCTCGAATCTCATCCTGGCGATGCCGCGGACCTCCCATCTGGCTTGTTTCAGCAGCGAGTAATTCATCATCGGCCCGTAAAGCGATAGTTTATCCTTTTGATAAAAGAAAAGCGGAATGCCCCGGCTTACGGTGCCGACTCCTTTGTGCGGATTCAGTGAAATTACCGCACCCGCCCCGGCCATGAAAACATCTCTCGGCCGGGCGAAATTGGCGTCGGTCACATCTCTTTCAGCCGCGGTCACCAACGCCGGCATAAGTATCAGAATATAGAATATCTTTTTCAATGGCACATCCTTTTTTAATGCAAGGTTTCGATTACCGGTTGACCGTGAGTATACAGCAATCCGCCGAAAAAATCGAGGGAATTTAGCTCGTATCACTGGAGCGGATTGAAGACAGAATTTGTAAGAGTTTGTCACATACGGATTTGAGAAGACTCTGCGAGATAATTATGCCGGGCGTTTTCTTAATAACGCCAGGCAGCCCAGGCCGAGAAGAACAATGGTGGCCGGTTCCGGGATGGGACTGTACGTAAAATTATCCAGCATCGTAGCGCCTTTAGTGACATGGATACTGGTAATGAACTTCTCGCTGGCAATGCCCAGGAAGCCATACTCAATGCGGCTTTCTATATAAACGCCATCGCCGACCTCATCGCGGCCTACTATGACGTCGTCAATAGCTTCACCTTCGAATGTCACCTCTTCAATCAGACCGTCGGCTCCGTATGCCTGAAGAGTCAGATAAGGGTAAAGCTCATCCTCCGGATCAGGATTATTTATCACCCAGAATCCAAATGCCCGAACAGGAAAAGAGAAATTGATAGTGAAATCATTTTCATCCCAGTCTGATATTCCAATCTCCGGCGAGCCGCCGATAGCCTGAGCTTCGTCGAACGCCGGGCTGCCATCGTTTACCCAGCTAATATCCGGCTCGAACGTGAATCCATAATGAGCGTACTCGTCGGCCGGCATCGATTGTGTTTGCCCCGATGCAAGATTGAGCTTGTTGCCCAGGCCGTCCGTCTCGAAGGTGATAACCATGTGTGTTGTGCCGGAGAAGAAATCCGAGTCCGTGATGATCATAGCCGAAGCCGACCGGCCGCTAAAAGCCAGAGTGGCAACTATAAACAGGAATGTTAATGTTCCTTTCTTCATCGACCATTCTCCTCAAAGAATAGCATTTCCGTGAACACAAACTCTGCCGCATCTTCTACTCAGTTTCAATTTTATCATGTTAATTTGACATTTCCAAGGAAAAAACCTCTTCAGGAACGTTTTTTTCATTGCTCATCGTCCTGAAGCTCTTCTTGTGAAGCTTGCTGAATCTCTTTAATAATCTGCCGGGCCTGCTCTGCGTAGCTGGCTGGAACGAGCACTTGTGGAACCATACCGTCGAGGCAGTAAGCACCTTGCAGATTCTCATTTGCGATTTGAACCGGGATTCCCGCCGTCTCAAGATTCGCTTTCATCAGATAGGCGAACGTAATATCGCTCGCGGCAAAGACTTCTACATATTCGTCCATATAATCACCTCTTTCACAGCAATGATAATGAGCTTTAGCAATATTGTACCGGGCTTATGCCCCTGTGGCAAGAATTGAGAATTTAGAATGTAGAATTGAGAATTCGAATCACGCCATACGCAATACGACATACCACATACAAAACAAATTTCTTGCTTGTTCCATCATAAATTACAAACGTGACTCATAGTCTGTTGACCCATCGTCAATATCCTACTTTTCTTGTGCAGAAATAAATATCTGGAGTTTTGCCATGGGAAAAGGATATCCACATATCCAACAAGACGTAGGTGAACGAATTGGTTATAAATACCAAATATAAACAACAAATTAGGAGGTTATTTGCATGGATACTCTTCCAAATCCTGTTAACTCTAACATTATGAAGCTGGGCAACCTCAGACGTATTCTATCAGAACTTGTGAAAGAATTAGGATACGACTCGGAAGTATGGCTTTCATGCGACGAAGAAGGAAACGAATTTTTACCTATGCTGGCGAATCAAGAACTGAGCATAGGCATCGATAGAGATACCATGAGAATTGTTTTCTTCCCTTCCCATAGGTAATTCTTTTCCTTTTTTCAGTTATATGTCCTAAACCTTATGTCGTTTATACCGATGCTCAGATTGCATGGCGTATTGGAGACATCTATCTAAACAATTTACAATCTATATTTCTTATAAACTTTTTCTTACTTTGTTTTAACCGTTTTCTCAATTAAAGAAATCGTCTCCTCATATAGTGTCATCATCCTGCGCGCTTTCCTTATACTCGAACATTCCGCAACAAAACACGGAGTCACGACACATCCCCCCGAGAGGTATTCTTCTGTATTCCTCCACACCTCCACTCCATCCTCTAAGTGATTCAAAATCTCACCTACCACTTCCGTCGGTAAAGTCAAGGTTATCATTTTTCTCATCTTGAAAAATTCCTTTTTTAATAGTTTATAGGATGGACTTTAATCCGATTAATCTTTTGTTTAAGGCTAACATAAATTTCGTATAACTCGAATCATTCAGAATTAATATTTACAGATTAACCATCTGAAATATCTGTCTGTTTTTCAATAGAACTGATGATTTCTTCGTAATCATTGGCGATATTACGAGCCTCTTCAGCACTTGAACATTCTTCAATAATACATAATTCCTCTGTACATCCCGTATCTATATATTCTTGGGTATATTTCCAAACTTTTTGCCTTTCTCGTAGACCGTCTAAAATCTGACCAACCATCAGCCTTGGCAATTTTAAATTTATTTCATGTTCCATTTCTTTTCTCCGTTACTGCACAAAAACTTTTTCTCTATGATAAGTAAAAGCTATCTGGTCTGGCATGAATTTATCGGGAAGCTTAATTTTCCTTCCCTCAATTTCCAGCAAACCGACTCTATGCAACTTAGGTGCGTCTATAATCTTCACCTCTCTAGATAAAATGATACGGAAGTTATCATCGACTGATATAAGCCCTCTATCAAAGGCTCTGTCGTGAAATGCACAAAGTGACAAGCCATTAGTTGGATCCGCCCTTCGATTCTTATCAATCGACCATGGAATAATATGACTTGCATTTAGCATTTTAGATAAATTGATTTTACATACCGTACAAGAGTAGTTGTAACTCGATAAGACTGTGTCACGAAAGAATCTTTGCACTAACCGTACACGCGTTATTTTCCGAACTTCAGTTGGTATATCTGGTTCCAAGAATAATACGTCGAGTGCATAATCTTCATCAGTTTTTCTGTTCAATCTTGCTAGTGAATGCTGACTTTCAAAAGCAAGGCTTTCCCAATCCTTATGAAACTCTTCCCATATTTGTTTATCCAGTTTGCCAATGTGCTGCAATCCTTTTACATTTCGTTCCCGATGAAATGGATCTAAGCTGGCAAAATTTACCATTTTCATAGCTACTGCACTTGGTGTTCTCCCTGTGTTTTTCGCCAGTTCTATTATGTCTGGATTTGACTTATGAATACGACCAAATTGGGTACGACAGTACAAATTAAAAGCCACTATTAATTCATCACGACTCCAGTTTTTCCTTTTACTTTGCATTCTCTCGCTACTCCAAATATATAATGATACAGATAAGCTTTTGTTTGCTAAATTGTCAGGTATTAACGCTATTCATACAAGAAATATTTTAATTTTCGACATTGAGCTTAACTGCATTGGAACCACTACGTCCTTCGTTGTAAAGATCTTCTATTCTACCCTGATATGGTTCTAACAAGACATTGTAAAATCATATTTGTTCACGGCCGTTTTTGGCATATGCACAAATGCCGTTACGGCAGGATTACTCCGGCAACAAATACCAAATTCTGGCAGACAAAACGGGAAGGTAATGTTATAAGAGACAAAAGAAATCTCAGGAAGCTTAGAAAGGATGGCTGGAAAGTTCTGGTGATCTGGGGATGCCAGACAAAAAATTCAGAAAAACTTATAAGTAAACTTAGTAATTTTCTTGATTTATAGCCACTAATAGCCGCACCGGCGGCTGGACAATAAAATAGAAAGAACCTAATATATTAGCACTGTAAATGATTTTGCATAAAATTTGGTATCGTTAAGATTGCCTGGAGGCAGAAGCATATGCACGAAATCTTGATTGGCATAATGTTAGGCATTGTCGGTTCTGTGGTACTTTTTGCGGTGTTTCGGTTCCGCAGAAAGCACAAAATGCCGGCGAAGCCGAGCATATATACGACGATTGAAGACATGCGTTCAGTCGGTGAACTGGTGGTATTTAAGATTGTTACTAAAGAGATAGTCACTACTGCAGAACACTGGTTTGGTGAATTTGGTAAAAAATATTTTATGTGGTTGGCTTCAACTAAGAAAATGGCCATGATATTCGAGTTTGAGATCAGCTTCCGGTACAACTTACGCAGTTCGGAGTTCGTCATCAAATCCGTGGACGAAGGCCATTATCGCTTAATAATGCCAAAGTGCTTATACGAAACCAGTATAAGGGACATCAGTTTTTATGATGAGCAAAACGCGAGATTTTTGCCCTGGTTACTACCCGATTTGGTTAATAGAGTTTTTGGTCCGGGCTTTGACGAAATGGATAAGAACCGTCTTATGGATGAAGCAAAACAACAGGCAGTTCAAATGGCGAAAGAATTTTCTGAAAAGATGCTGTCTGAAGTACAGAAATCGGCAACACAGACATTGGAGGCTATAGGAAAGGCTTTTGGTGCCGAAGGAGTAACGATGGACTTCAGTAAAGCCCAGCTTGTGCAGACAAAAATTGACTCCATAGAAGGAAAAGTAATATTGTAAGATAAGACTGGAAAAAGCACTCGAACTGTTTATCAAGAAAATGAAGATATAATGTTACTACCCCCGCAGCGGCTGG
This sequence comes from uncultured Pirellulales bacterium, assembly GCA_964608395.1. Lineage (GTDB taxonomy): Bacteria > Planctomycetota > Phycisphaerae > Sedimentisphaerales > Anaerobacaceae > JAFGPJ01. The sequence continues at coordinate 3,185 of CAZSOR010000193.1, read as the reverse complement.
CCTTTTTGATTTATTATTTACTATTTATTATTCTTGCCAGTTCGGCTCTGGGAAACTATAGAATGTAGTCATAGGGACTAATGTGAGGCATTGAGAGAAGATGACAAAGAAATATTACAAGTATGAAGAAACGCATCGTAAGGTTAACGGCCGGAAGCAGAAATTCTGCCCTAAATGCGAAACGTGGAAAGTTGAGCGTGAATTCAGCAAAGATCGGTCCAATAGGGACGGATTGTGTATTCGGTGCAGAGACTGCGCCAGGGTATATGCTCAAGCACGTTACAAAAAATCCACAAAGAAAAAGAAGGTAATAGTCTATCTAAGATTTAAGGACCGTCATCGGGTCGTCAATAGAGTTAAGCAGAAACTGTGCACCAAGTGCGGAAAGTGGAAAAAGGAAATCGAGTATTACAAAAGCTGTGCTGAGAGAGACGGCTTGATGTGCCGATGCAAGGAATGTCTATACAAACCAGGCAAAAAGTCTCGTAAAAAAAAGCTTCGTCATTGACTATTTTCTAATGACTATTGACTATTGCCTCTGAATTATCTTCGTGGCCCTTTTGATTTACTATTTACCCCGTGAGATGGCGGCTGTGTCAACCGAAACATAGGTAACAGAATGTACCGACTACATAGGTAACACTTTTCTTGGTTTTGTTGGCTTATATCCGCGTCTATCAGCGTTAATCTGCGGTCCTTGGTATTTACTATACCCGCCTTCGCGGGCACAAGCTTACGATTTATTATTGACTATTGCTTATTAGTGTTGATTCGTGGTTCGTATTTAAAGAAGTAGCTCATTTCAGCTTAAAAAGTGCTAAACCGTTGGGTTAAAACGGCCGATTCTGTTGCTTGTGGTATCTTTCTAAAAGAATTAGGAAATTTTCTTTGACATTACATATTGTAGACCGATAATTGTCGCCGAAGGATTTGTTATCGGGTGTAGTAAACGACAGCCAAAGGATTGGCTCCACAGCGAGCGCATCTCGGTCTGCCAGAGTGGTATTTAATGACGAACGAGACAAATTACGATACGGTGTTTGGTAAAATGGCGGTGGAGCACGGCCTGTGCACTGACGACGAGCTTCGCGGCTCGCTTGAGGAGATGGAGGCCCGCAGTAAGATCAATCCGGTGATCCTGAAAGACCTGATGATCGAGCTTGGATTCGTGACGGCGCCCCAGGCCGAGCGGCTCAAGACGAGCATCAAGGAGAGTAAGGTTGCTGTCAAGCAGATTCCCGGCTATAAAATTATCGGCAAGCTCGGGGCCGGGGCGATGGCGATCGTTTATAAGGGCAAGCAGTTGAGCCTGAACCGGATGGTGGCGATTAAGGTGCTGCCGAAACGGTTTAGCGAGAATCCGGAATACGTCGAGCGGTTTTATAAGGAAGGGCAGGCGGCCGGAAAACTGAACCATCCGAATATCGTGCAGGCTTTCGACGTCGGCGAGGCGGGGGGGTATCACTATTTTGTGATGGAGTACGTCGAGGGTAAGACGATTGCGGATGATTTGTCGGCGGGAAAGGTTTTTGACGAGGCTGAGGCGCTTGATATCATTATTCAGGTCGCACATGCGCTCGCCCATGCCCATGCGTGCAGCCTGATCCACCGCGATGTTAAGCCGAAGAATATCATGATCAGCACGAATGGGACGGTGAAACTTGCTGATATGGGTCTGGCGCGAGAGACGACGGATATCGAGGCGGCGCAAAGCGAAGCCGGCAAGGCCTACGGCACGCCGTACTACATCGCACCCGAGCAGATTCGAGGCAAAATCGACATCGACGGCAGAGCCGACATCTACGGCCTCGGGGCAACATTATATCACATGTTGACCGGCCGGGTGCCGTTTATGGCGGAGGATTCGGCTGATGTTATGCGGAAGCATTTGCGGGAAAAGCTGGTTCCGCCGGACCATATAAATACTTCGCTTTCGGCAGGTGTCTCTGAAGTTGTCGAGATTATGATGGCCAAGCGTCGGGAGAACCGCTACAAAAACATCGAGGAGCTCCTGATGGATTTAGAGGCCCTGCGCAACGGCAAGCCTCCGCTTCAGGCCCACAAAAGATTTGATGTCTCGATGTTTGAGCAGTTGGAAAAAGGAGAAGTCGTCGAAGTCAAGGAAAAGGTTTACCAGGAAGATACGATCGCCAATTATCGCATGGCGGTATTGGTTTTAAGTGCCGTCGCTTCGGCGTTTTTCCTAGTCATTCTTCTACTTCTCCTGCTCAGATAATCCATAAAATTGTCATCCTCGCGAAAGCCGGGACCCTAATCGATAATCGTTAATCCAAAATCATTGCTCATTAGCTTATGCCCCGAGGCGGCGCACATTTTTCTTCCGAGGAGCTGGTTCGAGTCCTCAGCCATTACGACGTCGGCGTCGTTCATCAAATCAAGCCCCTGTCCGGCGGCAACCGCCGCGCCCCCAAAATGGTAGTCGTCTCCGAGCAGGGCAAGTTCCTCCTGAAGCGCCGCCCCCGCGGCAAGGACGATCTCTACCGCGTCGCCTTCGCCCACGCTGTCCAATCCCACCTGGCCGCCAGGTCCTTCCCCGTTACGAGTTTGCTCGCCACGCGCAGCGACGGCAACACAATCCTGCAACTGAACAGCCACATCTACGAGTTCTTCAAATTCGTCTCCGGCACTCGTTACGACGGCTCGCCCAAAGCGACAATCGACGCCGGCAGGCAATTGGCTAACTTTCACCGCCACCTCGCTGATTTCGCCCACAAATTCAAGCCGCTCCAGGCCAGCTTTCACGATTCATCGACCGTTCGCACGCACCTGCGGACGATAGGCTCCGACCGAACCTCCAGGCCCAGCGGCAAATTACAGGCCACCGCCGAGGCCCTGACGGTTCTCTACAACGAATCCAGCATCCAGGTCAACCAATTAGGCTTCGATTCCTGGCCCCAACAGGTCATTCACGGCGACTGGCATCCGGGCAATATGCTCTTTTCCAAAGGCAAAGTCGCCGTCGTGCTCGATTTCGATTCGATTCGGGTCGCCCCGGCCGTAGTCGATCTTGCCAACGGCATGCTCCAATTCTCCATAGTAGGCGGCAGGCCGAACCCCGCAGACTGGCCGGACTATTTCGACCAGGACAAATTCCTGCAGTTCCTGGCCGGCTACAAAAAAAAGGCGGGCCATGAAACGAGCCTCCTGGATGAACATAAGCTCAA
>CAZSOR010000192.1:0-8933 GCA_964608395.1 uncultured Pirellulales bacterium | reverse complement strand
CATTGCCAGCAGTCGGTATATTGCGCCTCCATTTCTTCGCCGCAGTTGGGGCATTTCCAGGGGGAATTGCCGATATTTGTAGTCAATGTTTTGTTCTCATATTGCTGGACGAGCTTTTCGGCTTGCTCAATGCTATTGTCATCGCGTATCCAGATGGTAGGCAGAGTATCCGGCGAGACAGATAATGCGCCGCGCGCACCCCATAGATCCTCGCCGCGAATCTCACATGAGATTCCATATTGTTGAAGTATTCCCGCAACAAAATGAGCATCGGAAGGATCTTGTGCTATATATACCTGTTTCATATTCATTTCCCTCAAAATGTATCATTCTTTGATAAACTATTTATTATTTGGAGCAAATGCTGATACCACTGCGGCTCAATGAGTTGATATGGTCCGATGTTTTCTTCAAACGCCTCTAAGCCTGAAGGCGTTTTAACACATGCCATGAATGCTTGTCGGTATTTTCCCTGCTCACCCTCTAATAAGAAATGCACCAGGCTAAACCAGTGAATGTAGTACAGGTTAACATGCTCGTTCATTTTGAGCGGCTTTTCATCGTTGACAATGCTTCTAATACTTATGATCTTTTTGTCGGCCTTGTCACGTGACAAGTCTCCACTTAAGTCGAGCGAGCTTAGCCACCAGATGGGGTAAGTATCCCGATCAATTACTCCCAAATTCATTTTCCCATCATCCATCCTGGTGGTGGAAAAATAACAGGCGATCCCTTCTTCGGCCCATTGGGGTAATCTAAAATGTGAAACTTCATTATTCAACTGGTGCGTGGCTTCATGCACCATCCAATGATAGGGCCTGTTTTCACTCTCTGCTTCAATATATTGATGGCAACAGGGTTGACGGTAGAATGCTTCCGCCCACCCCGATAAAGGATTGGCTCGCTTGAATTCTTTTCGTGATGAATAAATCTTCAGAAGCAGTTTATTATCAGCAGGCCCGGCCTTAACATCCCAGAAGGTGGTATAGGCTTGATAAAGCGTTTCAGCCTTGCTTAATGCATCCTGGGTTTCTTCAATAGAAACATTGCTCAATGCGCGATAATGTTCTGATTCCAACTTATGCGCAGGCGTCCAGTGTGTATACCAGAAGCACCCGCCAAACACGACAGCTACGAGCAGCAAGTCAATCAGAAATCGCTTTTTGTCACTACGACTCCCAGGGATCAAGGTATTGAGTAAACGCTTATTCAAATCGATTTTCATACCACTAAGTTTTAAAAGTCTAATGGGTCAAAGCAGTTCAAGTGACTTTATCTTCTTTTTTGATATCAAAATAGAATGAGTCCGGCCCAAATATGCCTTGGTAATTGGACTGAATGGCATTCTCATGAACCATCTCGCTTTTTAAGTAGTCAATTAATCCTGTATTTCCCATTCGCCTTAATATGCGGCGTCCTCACTATTAATATGGAAGTGCCATTCAGGACAGCCCTTATCAAATACAATAAGAGCTAATCCAACTGAACAAGAGTCAGTAGCTCCGAAAGATACAGTCGCCCCGCAAGAGCATTGAACTGATTCATACATGGTCCCAACCTCCTTTGCCAAGGCTACGGAGGTCACGAGGCCATGAGTCACCTTCTCCGGGAGATCCACCTTGGGAAGAGCTGGGTAGCCAGCCGTTTGGGTGATTCCACTGACTTGGATCTGCAACCGGATCCACGATGGTCAACGAATAACCGTCGCCATCGGTTGATGGATGCCAGTCGTCTTGATAGGCAAATGTTTGAATGACCGCATCAGTTGCATCCCGTAGTTCAATGGTTTCACCGCTGTTACTGAGATGTCCACTATACTGGCCTGCAATTGTACCACTAAAGCCGGGGTATTTGGCAGCAAATGCCGCTTCATTTTCAACTACAACCAAGACTGCGCCGGGAGCCAAGGTGACACTGGGAAAGCTAAAATCGACACCATCGGCAAACCTTACCTTGGTCAGCTCAATGGCGTCCACCCCTATATTTTGAAGCTCAATAAATTCGGTGTTCGCGGTCTGTGGGTGGTACATCAGCTCGGTTACACGCAGATTTTCAGACACAGGCGTCACACCAAAGGTGACGTCACTGAGAGCACTCCACTCACCACCGGTTCTGGATCGGGCCTTGATGTGCATAGACTGTGCAAGAGATACAACACTGGTATACGAGCTTGCGGCAGGGGTATTGATTTCCCCAGCAGGCAAACGTGGATCAGAGCCATCAACCGTGTACCAAATGGTTGTGTTGGCACCGCTGCTCATGATTAGTTGAGCTGCTACTGAGGCATAACCGCCATACTGCGGCACCCCATCCACATAGAACTCGGGTGGATCGATGGACGGAACCCAGGCGGGATTCTTGTGATACTGGGTTGCGGCGCCGGTAAACTGATCCATGACAATATCGCGTCGATTGGGAATATACTCGTTGCGCAGGCGATCGCATTCGGTTAGCCATTCATTGTCGCGAGTATAAGGATTTCCTGATCGGCGGTAATCGCCCCAACGGGCTGACTCGCCCACAATCGCCCGGTCAATCTGATTGGTCAGGTGATTGAATAAGACCAGGAAATTATCCGGGGTCAGCGGGCCATTGTGGTAAAAGTGCTGGTGGACGCGGTCGGCAAACAACATGCGATACTCAGGATTGTGTATCCAGTCCCAGTGCAAACCGGTTGGAGCCCGGTCGGTGATACGATAGCCCGTGTTGTCATGTCGACCAAACCAGCTTCGTTCACCTTCGGCCATGATATGTTCGCCGTCCCACATGTGCCAGCGCCAACGACCTTCCGGATCAAAGCGATTGTGTGTGGCATACCAGTTCTTATGGTCCCAGTCGCCGTTGCCCAGGTAATAGTTGGTGATCATGTAGTCAATGAAATCCGGGACATCGAGCATTTGCTGGAGTTGTTCAAAGGCGGTCACATGATCCCGACCGGTGGGCGAGAGAGCGAACATGGCCAGGTAGTCATGATTTTCTCCATCAATGGGATTGTTCCAAACGTGTTTGATCACATCGTAATCTTTTTTGTCGCCTCCAAGGTAGGATGCGGCAAAAGAGGCATCCGGTCGTTCATGCATCCAGTAAAGGCCCCAATACAAGCCATTGATGTACAGATGCAACGGTCGACCATGACAAGCATAACTGCCCAAGGCCAGTTGCGTATTGGAGGACACCTGATCGCGCACATAGTCACCCCGGGTGCGTTGAAGACTGTCCGAATGGACCCAACTGTTCTGTGGACGTGAATCCAGCACAATTGTATTAAATGTGTCGGCGCCGGCTGAACCAAATACTGCGTGCTTCAATTGCCCACCATAGATACCACGAAACATCAGGCGCATGGACAGCTTTTTGCATTTCCACCGATTCAGAGTGGTCCCCCCCTCAACCTCGCCGGCCCCCCCTTGCATACGTATGCCACAGTTTACATTGAAAACCTCGGAGCCATTGGGATCCAGCAATTCAGCAGAGCCAAAACGCTCTGTGCCGTCCTGAGATTTATTAACATAAATCCCGGTAGCGCCAAAAAGATCCTCAATAGGAGCGACTACAGAAATTGAGGGAATGGCGAGCAGATCATCTTTAAAGGTTGCCGCGTAGAGGTCCCCAAACTCACCCGTAGGATTTGCGATGTCCGGATCAACTTGATAATCACCCGAGGTGCTCTTACTACCGCTGCCCCATTGGCTCGGATAGCCATCAGGAGTCACTTGATTACCATTGGAGGGATTAGTGGCCTGTCCTGGTACATTATCTAAGAAGAGGTAGGTCTGGGTCTGGACCGTCGAGCCTAAATGTCCCGACTTAAATGCGGCGGCCCGCAAGCAGGTGGTTGCGTTGATGGAAATTGGATTCGTATATACAGCCCCATGCGTCTGTGTCGGCATTGAATTATCCGTGGTGTAACGGATTTCAGCATCGGGAGTCAGACAACTCAAGACCAACGAGAAGGCCTGGTCATAGAAGCCATGGGGCATGCTGAAATGAACATCATCAACTAAGCCCTCATGGATATCCGTGTTAACCATCCCCGGGGTGACACCGATTAGGTAGCCTGTCTGTTGACTGGCATTTACTGTAATACCATAGGAGACCAGTCCCCGTTGCCTGGGATAGGTATCATACGCATGTTCAATGGTGTGTCCGGCCGGCCGAACCAACGCTAAATACTCGCCATTGATGGAAAGCTCAAAATTGGTGTGCAGATAACCAAGGTCATCTACAAAGGGATAGCCGTATTTTTCAGCATCTTTGTTGGAGGCATAGACTATCAAATAATCCCCAGCAGCAATCGAGATCCCAGTTGGAAAGGACCATTTGACGAGATTGTTTGGATTGTCCGTCAGACTCCAGCCTCCCAGGTCAATGGTGTGAGTCGTCCGATTCTTGAGCTCAATCCAATCGGCGTATTCCCGCTCCCCATCCACCACAGTGTAGATATTAACAGCCGGAGTGGGTCGCACATCCGTTAGATTGGAGTTCACTGCCAGGAACTCATGGATGACCAAAATCGCCCCTGGATCGGGAGTCTCCGCTCCAAATCCCAAAATCGAGAGCAAAAGACACAGAATAACTATCAGAAAGGGCCATTTACTGCTAAAGTGAACTATATTCATCACACCTTCTCTATTGAACCACGATGTCACCATCATACCACTTATTCGACAGCAGTAATGTGATTATCTGACATTTCCCATTTACACGGTTAACAAACATAATTGTCTCCGTACGCCACCAATAATTATATGAAATTAACCTTGAAATATCAAGAATATTCAATTTCGAGACATATGTTTGAAAACTTGTATGAAAACATGTTTTTTATGCCTCATCTTTCTTCCAATCCGTAGTTTGGAGGCAAGCTTATGGAACCTCAGCTTTCGGTAGATTCTCAGGAGCGGACGGTTGGTTAGAATCAGTTGGCGGCACGTCATATTCCCGAACCAGAGATTCCCACGTTGGTATTCTCTCGGGGCGGTCGGTTATGCTAAGCATTTTACCCCACCCGACATCATAGGAGGAAAAAGGATGTCTGCGACGAAACTCCTCGATCATCGCCTGAGTCTGCGGTGATCTCATGGTGAGGAATTTCGGCTGAAACCTTCGCTCTTCAAGGTATCCAAGACGTACTAAGGCTTCCGTATGACGCTGGAGTCGATCCCCATGTTTACTATAGCTCTCATGCTGCATCTCGGGCTTCGCAGCACGCCGCATCGCCCTGAGCGCCGAGCGTTGACCCAGTCTGTGATACGTAATGAACAAGGGTTTGCGGCAAAGGTATACAAGAATCAACAGTCCCACCAGAGCAAGTATGATAATGAACTCTAACGAGAGTATGCGAATGAGATCGTGCAATAACTTTCTCATAATCCCTTGCCTCAAAATGTATGTATTTTCATAACCGCTGCCTTGATCCTGAATCACAAATATAGCCTGCTCGCCCGTTAAAAAGAAATTTACACTGTTCCAGCAGGATTTTCAAGAGGAAAAAGTTTGCAGAAGCGGCTCGCGAACTGCCCTTCCATTGTTCGATGGGCCGGGATGCCTCGTCTTTGCTCGGCATGAAGATACCCACCCCCTCTTCACCCTGAGCGGGGACGAAGGATGAGCGAGTACGAACCTTTTTTATGGCGAATCTTTTTACTTTTTAAGCGATCGGCTTTCGGTTATACTTGCCGGCTGAGTAAAATGCTGAATTTGACTTGTGAAACGATGGTTTCTCGATGTGCATAGAACCAAATTGAAAGGAGAATATCTGATGACGACAGAAAATCACGAAGAATACCCGGTTAGAAGAACTTGCTGTCCCGATGGCCATGACCATTCGGCAAGCAGAATCACACGCCGGGGCTTTCTGCAGGGCGTGGGCGGAGCGGCGGCGATGGGAGTGGCCCTGACCGGGCTGACCTGGTCGAGCGTCTCGGCTGCAGAGCGCCAGGACCAGGCAGGACCGAAACGCCGCCGGCTTGTGGTAAAGCCTATTCTTGTTTACAGCACCCCTACAAGGCGGCATCAAACCAGTTGGCGCAGTTGGGGCGGTATCCAGACGCAGCAGGACGCAGATCAGGAACTAGCCCGCATCAGGCAAGAGCTTCGCGATATGGAGAACAAGGCGGATTTCCCCGTGCAATTTCTGCCGCCGACAGGTATCAAAGGCTCCGGCGAGTTGTCCGGTATAAGCGATCTGGCCAAAGCGGATGTGTATATTATCTACGCCGCAGGCGGCGGGCAGGATACGTTTGCCAAGCTGGCCGAGCATGGCAAAGACATGATCTTTTTCTGCCGGCATAAATCAGGGCCGGTTTATCTGTGGTACGAAATAATCAGTCCGCGCTACCTCCGGCAGCACACCGATACGCTGGCGCTCAAGGGAATCGACGACGGTGACGTGGTCATCGACAGCCAGGACGAGATTCTCTGGCGTCTGCGGGCGCTGTGCGGCCTGCATAACACGATGGGCACGCGGATCATTGCTATCGGCGGACCGGGCGGCTGGGCGCAGCCGAGAGACGTCGTACCCAATCTGGTCAGGGACAAGTGGAAATTCGACATACAGACGGTTTCGTACAAGGATCTTGGCGAGTTGATAAAGCAGGCGAAGGCAGACAGCGCCGCGGTTCAGCGTGCACGACAGCGAGCCGAGGCATATCTCAAGGCGCCCGGCAATACTCTGGAGACCAAGCGGGAATTTGTGGACAATTGTTTTTTATTAGAACAAGTCTTCCGCGGGATAATGAAGGAGGCCGACTGCCAGGCCATTACCATCAACGGCTGCATGGGGACAATCATGCCGCTTGCAGAAACCTCGGCTTGTTTAACGCTGAGCTTATTGAATGACAGCCAATACGTAGCCTTCTGTGAGTCGGACTTCGTAGTGATTCCATCCGGTGTGCTGCTGGCGAATATCTCGGGCAAGCCCGTGTTCCTCAACGACCCGACCTATCCACACGACGGCGTGATTACCGGTGCCCACTGTACGGCCCCACGAAAGATGAACGGTAAAGACCTCGAACCGGTGCGTATCATGACGCACTTCGAGTCCGATTACGGCGCCGCACCGAAGGTCGAGATGCGCAAAGGCCAGACGATAACCACAATTGTGCCCGATTTCAAGGCCGAGCGCTGGGTGGGTTTGCTGGCTGAGATTATCGATGCGCCGTTTATGGACGTCTGCCGGTCACAGATTGATATCGGCTACAAGTGCGATGACCGGACGCTCGCCGAGCGGATGCCCGGCTTCCACTGGATGATTTGCTATGGTGACTACATGAGCGAAGTTGGTTACGCACTGAAAAAGGTCGGAATCAAATGGGAGAATCTGACCGCTTAAGACGAAGTGTAAGTTTTCTTTAATCCTGTTCGAATATGAGGTGAAGTGGCATGAGAGAGAATAGCTCGACATTGAAGCGATGTTTAATCTGCGGCGTGGTCCTTTCATTCGTGTGGATTCAGGCGGCCGATGCGATGAACCTGTATGTTTCTCCGGATGGCAGCGACCAATGGTCCGGCAGGCTGGCCCAGCCCAACAGCGCACGAACCGATGGACCGCTTGCATCATTGGCCGGTGCGCGCGACCGCATACGACAGTTACGGTTGATCGCCAGGATACCGGAACCGATCCGTGTCATTATCGCCGATGGACGGTACACGTTAAGCGAGCCGTTTGTTCTTGGGCCTCAAGACAGCGGTACCGGGCAGCTATCGGTCAGCTATGAAGCCGCCGCCGGAGCAAGGCCGGTTTTCACGGGCGGACGTACTATTACAGGTTTCAAACGCAGCGCCAACGGCGTCTGGCAAACACAAATCCCCGATGTCGCCGCGGGCAAATGGTATTTCGAGCAGTTGTTCGTCAACGGCCGGCGAGCCGTACGGGCGCGGACGCCGAACAAGTTTTACCATTATATGGGCAAGACTGTAGAAGTGCCGGTCGAGAGCGAGCAGGGAAAGTTCCGCCGTACTACGAGCGTTCGCCCGGATGACCTGGAACTGCTTCAAAACCTGAGTCCAGATGAAATTAAGGATGTCACGCTCGTTGCATATCATAAATGGTGCATCACGCGGCGGTTCCTGACCGGGATTGACGCTGACAACAGCACGATAATCACGGTAGGCGAAAAGCTCAAGAGCTATTCCGGTTGGCCGGCCAATACGCGTTATCAATTTGAGAATCTCAGGACGGCTCTCGATACGCCCGGCGAGTGGTTCCTCTCGCGTGACGGCACGCTGAGCTATATGCCGCTGCCGGGTGAAGATCCTGCTACGGCACAGGTTGTAGCGCCGGTCATTAAAAAACTGTTAATCTTTAAGGGTGAAGCTGAGAATTCCAAATTCGTCGAGCATATTAAGCTCAAAGGCCTTGTCTTCGAGCACAACCAGGAACTGCTGCCACGAACGGGTTACGCCCCGTATCAGGCGGCGTATGTCACCGAGGCGGCGGTCATGGTCGACGGCGCACACAATGTCACCATCGCCGACTGCGAGGTGGGGCATATCGCGACCTACGCGGTATGGTTCAGGCAGGGCTGTAAAGATTGCCTACTCACACGCTGTTATCTGTACGATCTTGGCGCAGGCGGCGTGCGAATCGGCGAGGGCAGCATACGGGCCGACGAGCCTTCCCGCACCAGTCACATTACGGTCGATAACAACATCATTCGTTCGGGTGGGCGCATCTACACTTCGGCCGTCGGCGTATGGATCGGCCAGAGCGGCGACAACAACGTAACGCACAACGACGTCGGCGACTTTTTCTATACGGGCCTGTCGGTCGGCTGGAGGTGGGGCTATTCGAACAGTCTGGCAAAACGCAACATCATCCGCTTCAACAAAGTGCATCATATCGGTTGGGGCGTGCTCAGTGATATGGGCGGCATTTACACGCTCGGCCCGTCCGAAGGAACCGTCGTCAGCGACAACATCTTTCACGATGT
>CAZSOR010000191.1:0-8996 GCA_964608395.1 uncultured Pirellulales bacterium | reverse complement strand
ATGGTCTGCCTTGGCAATCTCAAGCAGATGGGACTTGCATGGATTATGTATGCCGATGAAAACGACGGGAAGCTTGTCAATGGCGCCATAGGCTTTAGCGATGTGGATAATGGGGACTGGTGTAAACACGCTGGTGAGCTGGCGTGGATCAACAGGTATAGTGATACAGACCCGGCCGAACAGATTCTAGGGATCAAAGAAGGCGCCTTGTGGCCTTATCTCAAGGATCTCGATATCTACAGGTGCCCGACCGGCAAGCGCCTCGACAATGGCCAACGACAGGCTCTAACATATTCAATCATGTTCTCCATGAACGCTGTTGAACATGCCTGGATTAGAGGAGTGCGCGGAGCATACATCAGAAACATGAGCGAAATAACCAACCCCTCGCCTGCCCAGAGGCTCGTTTTTATCGATGAAGGCTACATGACTACGGATGCCTATGCAGTCTGGTATCTACAAGAGTCATGGTTCGACAGCCCTCCGGTCCGGCACGGCGACGGGGCAACCCTTTCCTTTGCAGATGGGCGCGCCGACCACTGGAAGTGGAAGGGCACCGATACGATACAGCATGCCAGAGATGAGGAAAGCACGGGGCCCAATACCCAATGGGCACCATCGACGTCCGCAGGTTACCAGGACCTTTACCAGATGCAAAAAGGCTGCTGGGGAAGATTAGGCTATACACCGACGCATTAAAAGCTCGTATTGTGTAGTGCTTATTGTGTATTGCGTTGAACCATGCCCATATTCCAATGCCACATCAGGGCAGGCGTGAGCTTTGTGCGTATCCGAAAAATTCTCGTCAACAGCAAAAAGATAGACCTGACCAATCCTGTTCGGCCCCCATTATCCTTAAAAAATACGCAAAAAACGGCAGAGCCTGTGGATTACAATTGATTTAGAACACCCTGTAGGCAAGGTATACAAACGCAATCACAGAAAAAACTATAGTGTTAAGATGGAAGTAATTCACTCGTTCCATTATTCTTCACCCCCTTTTGAATATAATGATGTACGTATTATATATTTTCCAGCAATGAAAGTCAAGTAAATTCTCCGCTAAATGGATTTAAAGAAGCACAAATCCCGTTTTTCGCTGTGTAAATTGAGGTTTGCGAATTAGCCGGAGCGTTTCTTTGCAGCTTTTTCTACTGCCCATTGTCCCTGATAAAATCTCACGGGCACGGCAGCTATTTGCTCCTCAACTCTCGCCGCAGGGCCTCAAGCTGCTCTACGGCTTCCTGCGGCAGAGGTTTGGCTCCTCCCCAGATCCTGGCTATCGTGAGCGCACGAGCGTGCATTTCCAGGGATTCCATACAGAAATGGGCCTGCTTCAGCGTCGAGCCCAGGGTCAGAGCGCCGTGATTGCCCAACAGATATGCATCGTGCTTTTCCACACACTCAGCGAGACGTCCAGCCAATCTGGCCGGCGTGGCGTAGTCGATCCACGCCACTTCGCCGATGTAGACGAAGGCCTCCGGGTGGCTCGGCGGACCGAAACGCTCTCCGGCCAGGGCGAGCCCTGTCGTGAACGGGGGATGTCCGTGGATGATGCCGTGCACGTCCGGCCGCTTGCGATAGATAAACGTGTGCGTCGGCGTTTCGCACGACGGCTCCAGGTCGCCAGCCAACTTATTACCTTCCAGGTCCACCTTGACAAACCATTCCGGCTTAGCATCGGCCAGGGCGCAGCCGGTCGGCGAGATCAACACCTCGCCAGACTCCAGACGCACGCTAACGTTGCCGCCGTTGGCCGGAACAATATCCTTGTCATACAGCCGTTGGCAGATGACCACCATTTCCCGGCGAACAACCTTTTCGTCAACAATCACAAGCAGCCTCCTTCGCGGCCCGATTCCACGGATTCATATACTGAACTACACCATCATTCTCTATGCCTATGGCTCTTGCCATAAGGCCAACATGGCACGGCCATAATATCAAATCAAAGTTCATTTGTCATGCACTATCCGGGAAATCATTCTGACTTCTGTCTTCTGAATTCTTTTTTTTTATTTTTCTCCTTTTTACTTTTTACTTACTTTTCTGTATTATTTTCCCAAAGTCGTAATACGCCACAGAACGCAAAACTTCCTCGAATCGCCTTGTAGTCATACCGCACCTTTTCTGCCGTATTAGGGGTTTGCGCATTCAACTCCACTCAGAGTTTGCCCTGAGCTTGTCGAATATGGCAAGTCCTGAGAAATTCGTATTTAGATACGTATTTGTGTTTTTGAATTGGTTATTTTTGGGATTTCTTATGCTCTTATGCCTTATATTTCTTTGATGGAAGACTTTCGAGAGTGAGAATTTTAATAATACAGTGTTAATTAGATTGTAATAGGTGGCTGTTTCTTAGTATTCTTGTTAGGGGATTCTTGAATGTTTACAATTACTACAACCTTATTTCTTATCATTGGACTTGTAATTCGGACCTGACGATCTGATCATCAAAAAGGCAAAGACACTTTCATACAAGCTTTGCTTTCAGTTCTATCAGTGTTTTTAGGTATTTTCCTTGCTCTATTTGTAAACTCTCATCATGAACAGTGCCAAGCGATTAAAAACCTTGGTCAATTAAGTCGTTACGGCACAATACTATCAAACTGACTCTTGGCGTCTCGTGCAGCATCGCGTGCTATCTCTGGAAGGGCCGGGTGAATGAAAATCATGTCCAACAGATCGTCGAGCGTACCTTCCGTCTTCATCATTGCGATGAAAAGGTGGACCATATCAGAGGCTTCGTCACCGATGATATGTGCACCCAGAATCCTGCGTGTGGGACGCTCCACCAATACCTTTACAAATCCGTACTCGTATCCTCTCGCAAGTCCAGCGTTGCTATCTGCATAAGATGCCTTTCCCACAACATAGTCCTTGTGTTGTTCAACGGCCTGCTGTTCTGTCATACCAACCCCAGCGATTTCCGGTACACTGAACACGGCATGCGGCACAGGTCCATATTCAATCGGTTTGTCTGCCCCACCCTGAAGGACCGTTCGTACGAGATAGTCTGCTTCATAGTTCACCGTGTGGCGATAGAGATAGTTACCTACACAATCACCCAATGCGTAAATGCCATCGACATCTGTTCGCAGGTAATTGTCAACTCGGATAAAGCCATTCTCATTGGTCTCTATACCTGTATTTTGTAGTCCGAGATTATCAGTGCAGGGTACAACACCGGTTGCCACCAGCAGGGCATCACCTGTGAAGACTCTCTGCCGGTCCGATGTGTCTTTGCATGTGACAGAGAATGAATCGGCATTATAATCAATCCGTATAGGAACGAAACCTGTGTGCACCGAGTGGATTCTGCCGAACACTTGAGAGAATGTTTCAGCAACTTCCCTATCCTCTTGTCGCAGGAAATCGCTCCGCACGATAAACTCGACGTCTGTCCCGGCTGCAGCAAAGGCGCCGCCGAGTTCTACGGCAATGTACCCAGCTCCAATCACGAGCAGGCTATCAGGCAAATCTGTACGCCTCAAAGCTTCGCGGCTCGTCATGAATGGAGTGCCCGCAAATCCTGGTACATCGGGTATCTGAGGGCGTGACCCCGTGACGATGAACACCTTATCTGCCGCAAGTTCATCCTCTCCTGCTTGAATAATCCGGTCGGAAATGAATTCAGCATGAACAGGATAGAAATCCAGATTTGGGGTGTGCTCGATCTTTGACCGCTGGTCTGCCGACATGCTATCTACGGTCTCGTTTATACGTTTTATAAGAGCCGCAAACTCGACTCTTATGCTCGAATCTGATGTTACGTTAATTCGATGTGCCTCCCGGATCAATCCAGGCAGTTCAGTTGGATAGATCAACATTTTGGAAGGTATGCACCCACGGTTCAGACAAGTCCCCCCGATTGTTTCTTGTTCGATAAATGCTGTCTTGAGTCCCACGGCTGCAGCAGTCAATGCGATCCTCTTTCCTCCGCCGCTGCCGGTAACAATAATATCGTAGTGTTTCATGCAGTTAACCGCCTAAAGCAACAATTCGTCTTGTTCAATCACTTCGAGGAGAGCCATGCTCAGAGACTATGTCTGCTCCAATTCTTCAAGAGAATACCAAATTACACATTCTCTGACCACCTCGTTCACAATATTTGACTACAAACCAGTCAACCATAGCTATCAGATGTGCTGCCATATATGCCATGGGCGCAAAGGCTGAAGAGGGTATTTTTGAGCAGTATCTTTTGCTCCTCGCCATCCACATGCTTCGATATATGGCAGGAGATGCTAATGAGGTGCGAAAACTTGAACATGCCGAGTCTCGGAGAGTAGCCCTACGAGGTGTTTTATGGCCGTAGAATAAATGATCTGCCCTCGATGGGTATTCGTGGCCATATTTATTAAGATCATGCTATAAATCGACATCTATGACGTTCTAAAAACTACTGAACATTGTTGAAATTTAGATGGAATAACGTTATAATGGCACATGAAGCATAAAGGAGTGTTTCAGAAAAAGTGCGAAAGCATGCAGAGACATCGTTTATGGAGTTGTAACTGAAAACCATAAGATTGGATAGAAAGAGAAAAATCCTATGAGCATTGACAATAGTACGACACTTACGCGGCGTCGGTTTCTGGCACGGGGGGTGATGGCGGCAAGTGCGGTGGCGCTGCCGTATTATGTTCCGGCCTCGGCGCTGGGGCGTGGCGGAACTGTTTCGCCCAGCGAACGCATCGTGATGGGCGGAATAGGCATGGGCGGCCGCGGTTCTTCTGATTTGGGTTGGATGTTGAACGAGCCGGATGTGCAGTGGGTCGCCGTCTGTGATGTCCGAAAAAGCCGGCGTCAAGCGGTCAAGAACATGGTGGACAGTAAATATGGCAATAAGGATTGTGCCGTGTATGGTGATATGCGACAGTTCCTGGCCGAGCGGACGGATGTGGATGCCGTGTTGATTGCCACCGGCGACCGCTGGCACGCGCTGGCTTCGATAATGGCCATGCGGGCCGGCAAGGATGTCTATTGTGAGAAGCCGGCCTGCCTCACGATGGCGCAGGGGAAGGCGGTTGTGGAGACCGCGCGCCGGTATGGCCGGATCTATCAAACCGGTGCCCAGCGGCTCAGCGAGGGGAATCACGTGTTTGCCATAGAAATGGCCCGATCCGGCCGGTTGGGCCAGATTCATACTGTTTACGCCGACATTCGTTGGCGCGATGGATTGCGCCACGACTGGTTGCCCGCGGAACCGGAACCACCCAAGGATGAAATGGACTGGGATATCTGGCTCGGTGCATGTCCCTGGCGTCCTTACAACGCCGGTTATGTGAATGGAGGGGGATGGTATCACTTTTATGATTTTGCGACCGATGTCGCGATGTGGGGTGCGCACTCGGTTGCCCAGGCCCTGGCCGGACTCGACATGTCGGACGTTTTCTCCATCGAGTTCGAGTATGCCGGTCCGGATAAGACGATGGTGACACGCTTATCCAGTGGGGTGAAGCTGGTTCTGTTCCGAGTCAGCGGCTCGGTATGGGAACCGTGCGAGTACTGGCATGGTGCTTGTGGTGAGCGGTTCGATGGTCCCGAAGGATGGGTCGCGGCCGCCGACGGTTATGGGAGCCCCGATGTCTCATCGCCGTCGCTGTTGCGCGAATACAAGAAAGTGCTGGCCGAATACACGGACCGGACACAACGGCCGATGAACCACGTGCGGGATTTCTTCGACTGTATCCGGTCGCGCCAACTCACGGTGGCGAACCCGGAAGTCATGTATCGGTCCATGAACATCTGCCTTGCTGCAGACATCTGCGAGCAATTGAAGCGGAACTTGAAGTTCGATCTGCGCAATGCAGAATTTGTCGGTGATCCCGAAGCCAACCGGATGCGGTCCCGCGCCATGCGTGCCCCCTACATGATCTAATTCAACTGAAATTGAGATGAGATTACGGCATTGCTGGGACCTGGAGCTAACAGGAGTGTTTTAGCGAAGTGTATATGGGAAATCCCGGATTAAGGCTATAAAAAGCGTATCAATCCGGGCGGCTTGAACATTAGTGGGTAATGAAAGGAATTTTACACAGATATATGAGAAACTTATTCCTCAACCTTGTGATAACTGCATATCTGATCGTCTCTGTGAATGCAGCGGAAGCTTCGCTTGTAATCAATGAGTTCATGGCTTCAAACAGCGGTTATGTTCAAGATCCGCAGGGTCAGTACGATGACTGGATCGAAATACATAACTTTGGTTCCAATCCCATCAATGCCGGCGGCATGTATCTGACAGATAATCTGTCGGTTCCGACCAAGTGGCGAATTCCGGACAGCAATCCAGCGATAACTATCATTTCGGCAAGAGGCTATCTATTGATCTGGGCCGATGAAGATACGACCGATACCGGATTGCACGCAAATTTCAAGCTCGATGCCGCCGGTGAGCAGATCGGTCTGTTCGACAACGACGGCGTGACTGTCATTGACAGCGTTATCTTTGGCGAGCAGACGACAGATACATCCTATGGCCGCTATCCCGATGCCAACAATAACTGGCTCCTCTTCGGTGTCCCCAGCCCGAAAGCGGAGAACATTAGTGTATTTCACGGTTTCGTTTCCGGAGTCGAAGTTAGTCACGAGAGAGGATTCTACGATACGCCATTTTCTCTAACACTCGCCAGCGAAACCGACAATGCTATCATCTATTATACTCTCGACGGCACCGAGCCGTATGAACTCAGCGGTCGGGGTGCGAGTAGTTTACTGTATACCGCTCCTGTCACGATTAGAGGGACCACCTGCCTGAGGGCCAAAGCGTTCAAAGAAGGCTGGCTGCCTTCAAAGACACTGACCTGTAGCTACATTTTTCTGGACGATGTAATAGAGCAACCTATTTATCCTGAAGGTTTTCCCAATCAATGGAAAGGAAGTAGCGTTGACTACGAAATGGATCCTGATATTGTATATGATCCTCGCTACCAAGACAATATTAAGGATGCTCTGACATCGATTCCTACTGTATCTATCGTAATGAATCAGGATGATATGTTTGGAGAAGATGGTATATATTCAAATGCGCGTTCCAGTGGTCCGGCCTGGGAACGACCCGCTTCTGTTGAAATGATATATCCGGATGGTACGCAAGATGGATTGCAGGTTAACTGTGGAATTCAAATACTGGGCGGTGCGTCTCGTAGTATGACCCAAAAACACTCCTTTCGCTTGCTTTTTAAGGGCATCTACGGGCCTACAAAACTCAGATTTCCACTGTTTGGCCAGGAAGCCGCGAGTGAGTTTAACACTATCGTCCTGCGAAGTAGCTTCAATGATGGATATGGCTGGAGTGGTGCAAAATCATATGAACAATACATACGTGACCAGTTTATACGAACTATGCAGCAAGATATGGGTAGTATATCCACAAATGGCATATTTGCACACCTTTATATTAATGGTTTGTATTGGGGGCTCTATATTCCGTCCGAACGTCCGGATGCTTCATTCTCAGCCAGCTACTATGGCGGTGAAGAAGAAGACTGGGATGCATTCTCCCACAGTGGCCTCAATAGCGGTAACAGCTCGGCCTTTAATCAGATGACATCCTTATCTCAGGAAGCATCCTACTCATATGAAGCCTATCAGCAGCTACAGGGCAATAATCCCGATGGCACCCGAAATACTGATTATCCCTACTTGTTAGATATATCTAACTATGTTGACTATTTGCTTCTCAATTATTGTGTAAATAATGAGGACTGGCCGTGGAATAATTACTGGTATACTCGAAAACGAACAGCCGACAGTACAGGCTTTAAGTTCTTCTGCTGGGATTCGGAAATCTCATTGTACTTGCCATCTCGGGCGCATATGGAACTAAACCGGACTACAGATTTCAGGGGAGTAGGGCAACTTCACGGAAACCTTATAAAAAATGATGAATATAAATTGTTCTTTGCTGATCGCGTGCATCATTTTCTGTTTAACGACGGTATTCTGACTCCGGAATATTTAAGCAGTCGTTATTTAGAAATTGCGGACCAGGTCGAAATGGCAATTATTTGTGAATCTGCGCGTTGGGGTGACCAGCACCATCACCCGCCACTTAATCAGGATGACTGGTATAATATGCGAGACTGGCATTTGGAAAATTTCTTTCCATTGAGGTATGATATCGTTTTGGACCAGTTAAAAGACGCAGGTCTTTATCCTAATGTTGATGCACCGGTATTTTATATAAATGATTCGTATCAACATGGCGGCCGGATCACAGCTACCGAAAGATTGTCAATGTCAGCCCGGAGAGGTGATATTTATTATACTCTCGATGGCTCCGACCCGCGCCTGCCGGGAACATCGGGACCTATTGTCAGCAGCACTACAATCGTATCTGAGAATGCTGACAAGAAAGTTCTGGTACCTACCGGGTCTATCAGCGACGACTGGAAAAGCAACTACAACTTCAATGACACCTCATGGACATCCGGTGCCGGAGGAGTCGGATATGAGACAGGTTCAGGTTACGAAGCATATTTTAATATAGACGTCAGAGAACAAATGTACAATGGTAATACTGCCTGTTATATCCGTATTCCTTTTACTTTCGATGGCACCACAAATGACATTAACATACTGAGTCTTAATATGCGTTATGACGATGGTTTTATTGCATATCTTAACGGCACAGAAGTAGCCAGAGCAAATGCACCGTCTAATGCTACCTGGAATTCCATCGCCGGCAATACCCATGGTGATAACCAGGCCGTTGTTTTTCAAAATTTTGATATGTCGGCCTATATACCCCTTTTAAATCAGGGACAAAACATGCTGGCTGTACACGGTCTAAATGTCAGAAACAGCACCGATTTTCTTGTTTCTGCCGAGTTGGTTGCGGGTCAAAGTACTCCTTCCAGTGATAGCGGCATTTCACCTGTTGCTATCGAATATAAGGAACCTATCACATTCACAAAGAGCATACAGGTAAAGGCACGGGTGTTGGATGGAGGTACATGGAGTGCCCTAAATGAAGCGGCCTTTGGGGT
>CAZSOR010000190.1:0-9049 GCA_964608395.1 uncultured Pirellulales bacterium | reverse complement strand
TCCGACCCGGTTTACCCCGTGTACGTGGATACGAACGTAATGGCCGGCAGGACCGGCGCCGCGGCGGAGGGCCGGTACGATGGGATTGTGTATATGCCCTGCACCGAGGAGAACAATTTCGTGCCCCAGCCGCCCGCCGAGAAGGCGGATTTAATTTATCTGTGCTTCCCGAACAACCCGACCGGCGGAGTGGCTACGAAACAGCAGCTTGCCAAATGGGTGGATTACGCCCGCCGGAATAAGGCGATCATTCTTTACGACGCCGCTTACGAGGCGTTTATTTCCGAGCCGGATATCCCACATTCGATCTACGAGGTCGATGGAGCAAAAGATGTCGCAATCGAGTTTTGCAGCTTTTCGAAAACGGCAGGTTTTACAGGTATCCGGTGCGCGTTTACAGTCGTCCCGAATCAGTTGAAAGCATATACGAAAGACGGCGGGGCGGTCGAGGTCGGCCCGATTTGGAAACGCCGGCACTGCACGAAGTTCAACGGCGTCTCTTACGTCACACAGGCAGGGGCCGCGGCGATTTATACCGAAGACGGCAAAAAACAGGTCAAAGAGACCATCGATATTTATATGAGCAACGCAAAGCTCATCCGTGAGACGCTCGGCAAGATCGGCTATACCGTTTACGGCGGCGTTAATGCCCCGTATATCTGGCTCAAAACGCCCGAGGGCATAGGCTCATGGGAATTCTTCGATAAGCTGCTGAACAAGGCACACGTGGTGACTACTCCCGGTGCCGGTTTCGGCTCGGCAGGGGAGGGCTATGTCAGACTGACTGCATTCGGCACGCCGGAAAATGTGAAAGAGGCACTCGGACGAATCAAGGCGATTTCCTGATGGCAGACACTACGGCATATATCGGACTCGGCAGCAATTTGGGAGATCGAGAGAACTACATTGACGAGGCCCTCAAAATGATCACCGGCGCCGAGCAGGTTCAGCTATACCGGGTCAGTGACATTATCGAGACGGTTGCGCTGTCGTCAAGCGAGCAGCCCAAATTCCTCAACGCGGTCGCTGAACTCAAGACGACGCTGAGTGCGGCGGATTTGCATAAGACACTGACCGATATCGAGAACGGGCTCGGCAGGGCACGGCGCGGACATTGGTGGCCGAGGACGATTGACCTGGACTTGTTGCTGTTCGGCGCCGAAATTCTGGAAAGCCCCGATTTGACCGTACCGCATCCGCAGATGCACCTGCGTTCGTTTGTGCTCAAAGGCCTCTGTCAGCTTAACGGCGAGCTGCTTCATCCCGTAATGAAAGTCTCGCTCAACGAATTGAACGCACGATTGAACGGCTGTGATTTCGCTCTCGATCCCGATAAGCCGCAACTTGTAAGCATCGCGGGCAATATCGGCGTCGGAAAAACCACGTTAGCAAAAAAACTGGCGGGTCGGCTTGGCTGTGAGATACTGCTCGAACCTTACGATGAGAATCCTTTTCTGCCGGATGTCTATGCCGGCAAAAAAGAGCTGGCGCTGGATTCACAGTTGTACTTCCTGACCAGCAGGGCCGAGCAGTTGGATCCGAACAAGCTGGAAAGTGGAAGAATTTGTATCAGCGATTACGTTTTCGACAAAGAGCTGATCTACGCCAGGCGGCTGCTCGATGCGCAGCAGCTCGCTTTATACGAAAAAATCTACCCTCCGTTCACTGCGCAAGCCGCGACTCCGGCGCTGGTTATCTACATGCATGATCCGGCACAAAATTGCCTTGAGCGAATCCAGAGCAGGAATCGTCCCTACGAACAGCAGATTGAACTGCAGTTCCTCCGGATGCTCGATTCCGATTACGAGCGATTGTTTGAGCAGTGGAAATCCTGCCCTGTAATACGAATATCAACATCGCAAAGCACTGACGCCGATTCTGTCGCAAATCAAATAAAATATTACACCACCGGCCATTTCGTCATTGCAGGTGGCACGAAGCAATCTACAATGTAGAAGGTGAGATTGCCACGGCCTGCTTCGTGGTTCTCGCAATGACAAATCCGACAGGGATTCTAAAGATGGAAGTAGCAAAAACAACTGAAGAGGTTAGAGGCCTGGTGAGTAACGCTCGAAGCAAAGGCAAAAAGATCGGCCTTGTGCCGACAATGGGCGCGCTTCACGTGGGACACATTTCGCTTATCGAGACGGCGGTTAAAGAGTGCGATTTTGTTGTCGTCAGCATTTTTGTCAATCCCACGCAGTTCGGGCCGGGCGAAGATTTTGAAAAATATCCCCGCCCTCTGGAGGCCGACCTGAAGATTTGCAGGAAAGTACGCATTGACGTGGTTTTTGCCCCGGAACCTGAGCAGATGTACCCGACGGAAAATGTCACATGGGTAAACGTCGAGAAACTGACCGAGCCGTTATGCGGCCGGTCACGACCCGGACATTTTCGCGGAGTGACAACAGTGTGTGCCAAGCTGTTCAATATCGTCGCTTCCGACGCCGCCTATTTCGGCCAGAAGGACGGTCAGCAGGCAATTGTAATAAAGCGAATGGTCGCCGACTTGAATATGCCGCTTGAAATTGTCGTCTGCCCCACGGTCCGCGAGCCGAATGGCCTTGCTGTCAGCAGCAGGAATCAATATTTATCTGAGCAGCAGAAAAAAGACGCGGCCCATATTTATGAATCACTTCAGACATGCCGCCGGTTAATCGACACCGGAACAACAGAAACGCGCCTAATCATTGCCGAGATGCAAAAAATATTGCAGCAGATTCCATCGGGACAGATCGAATATATCAGTATTGTCGATGCCGAAAGCCTTGAGAGTGTAGAGAAAATCGCTGGCAAAGTCCTCGCAGCCGTCGCCGTAAAAATCGGCCCGGCCAGACTGATCGATAATATTCTGGTGGACGCAGGCAAATAGCCGTGTATAATGTGTCCGAATAGTCGCAGGTAAGCGATAAATCATATTGCGAGTTATTGATTATGTTTGTAAAGATATTAAAAGGCAAGTTGCATCGTGCAAGAGTAACCGAGACAAAGCTGCACTACCCCGGCAGTATAGCGATTGATACGGCGTTGATGGAAGCGGCGGGGATTTTGCCTTACGAGTCTGTTCTGATCGCTGATTTGAACAATGGCAACAGGCTGGAGACATACGTCGTTCCTGCGGAGGCCGGTTCCGGTCAAATCGTAATTCTTGGCGCAGCAGCCCAGTTGATTCAGAAAAAAGACATCGTTATCATTCTCAGCTTCGGTTTTCTTACGCCCGAAGAAGCAAAAGAATTCAAGCCGAAAGTCGCCGTTCTCGACGAGAATAACAAAATTATTAAATAGCTTTGCCGAGGAACGCACATACAAGCTGATTTACGGCTGCTGAAATGAAAAATCGACAATCGACATTCGAAAATCGAAAATAATTAATGCATCCTGAACTTTTCGAGATACCTTTTATCCACTTGACCGTAAGAAGCTTCGGCCTGATGATGGTTATCGGTTTTCTCCTGGGATTTTTCCTATTGGGAAAGCTGGGCCGTAAAATCTCATCCAATCCCCAATTAATTACAAATCTTGCCTTGTATTGCCTGATCGCCGGAGTGGTGGGGGCACGTGTATTTTTCGTCGTCCACCATTTCGATGAGTTGCAGAGGTCCTGGGTGTCGGTTTTTGCCGTCTGGCAGGGCGGTTTGGAGTTTTACGGCGGCGTGATTTTTGCCATCCCTGTCATTATTCTTTATTCGCGGCATCATAAGCTTCCGATCCGGCCGTATCTCGATATTGTAGCAATCGCCATGATGCTGGGATTATCATTCGGCAGAATGGGCTGCTTTCTGAATGGCTGCTGCTTCGGCAAACCATCTGAATTACCCTGGGCTGTCCGTTTCCCGTATGACTCATTCGCCTACTTTAGCCAGATTAACGCAAATCCGGAAAGAAACCGACCTGAGCCCCGGTTGAAATTGCCGCATGACGAATATTCAAGCTTCGTCGATACAAATGGAAGGTTGTACCCGAAATCCTTCGAAGAATTAACCGAGCAGCAGAAATTCGAAGTCAGCAAAGGCAAATATCAATGCCTTCGTATTCATCCAACCCAATTATATTCATCTGTCAATGCCGCTCTTTTATGTCTTTTGCTTTACCTTTTCTGGCGAAGGTCCCAAAGAAGCGCTGGCTCCGGGAATACCCGGATGCTTCTAATCAGGCCCGGCCAAACATTTGCCCTGGCATTCATACTTTACGGCATTACACGGTTCCTGATAGAATACCTGCGCGATGACAACCCGTTTGAGTATGCATGGTGGGCAGCATACAAGGGCGGGACGGTTTCTCAGAACCTGAGCATTTATCTGGTCATCCTCGGCGTGGTTTTGATGGCGGTATTTCAGATCACTAAACCGAAGGCCCCAGCAACGGAAAACGCAGTTAATACCAAAAATCGAAATTCGAAAATCGCAAATCGAAAATAGTTTATGTTTCCTGAGCTATTCGAAATTCCGTTCATTCACCTGACGGTAAAAAGCTACGGCCTGATGATGGTCGTCGGCTTTCTTTCCTGTGTTTCGCTAATAAGGCACCTCAGCCGGGACTTCACGCCCAATCAGCAGCATATTACAAACGCTGCTCTATATTCTCTGATCGGCGGAGTAGTCGGAGCCCGCCTGTTCTTCGTGGTCCACTATTTTGACAAGTTCAGATCGAATCCCATCGAGGTTTTTGCAATCTGGCAGGGCGGCCTGGAACTTGCCGGCGGCGTGGTTGCGGCCATTATCGTCATTCTGTTCTACCTGCGGTATAATAAGCTGCCTATCCGACGCTACCTTGATATTCTTGCCGTAGGTCTGATGCTGGCGCTTGTTTTTGGTCGAATCGGCTGCTTTCTCAATGGCTGCTGCTACGGCAAGCCCACGGAACTGCCCTGGGGCGTACGTTTCCCTTATAACTCATTCGCTTACAACAGCCAGATAAACCCTGATCCGGAAAGAAACCGGCAGCAACCGCACCTGGTCCTGCCTAAAGAACAATACATGGACTATCCTGGCGTAAATGGGAAGTGGTACACGAAACACTACGATGATCTAACCGTAAAGCAGAAAATCGAGGTCACCGAAGGCAAATACAGATGTTTGCCGGTCCATCCGACACAGTTGTATTCTTCCGGAATGGCCGCTTTTTGGTGCCTAATGCTGTATTTGTTGTGGCGAAGGAGTAAAAAAGCGGAGCTTTCCGGCAGTTCCAGCAAGTTTTTCACAAAACCCGGCTACACGTTCGCTTTGATGTTCATTGTCTATGGAATCACCCGGTTTCTCATGGAATATCTGCGTGATGACAATCCATTTGAATTTGACGGCCTTACAATATCGCAGAATATCGGGATTGCAATGGTCGCACTCGGCGTGATTTTAATGGCGGTATTTAAGGCGATGAAAGTCAAGCCTATCGAGTTTTAAGTCTTTTTTTTCTGAACATTTACCCAAATTTACGATATTATAAGGGCAGGAGCCGTCGGCGCTCGATATTTAGCCCCCGGATTTATCCGGGGGGTTTATAAAAGAATTTATCACCCGACGGTACAAAGTAGTATATAAATCATTTTTTTACTAACAGAGAAATAAACAAGAATATCAATATGGGACTTTACGACAGAGATTATACTCAGGCAGATTTTAAGTCGCAACAGGGACACTTCAGATATGCACCCCAGATGCGGATGAGCTGGCCAAAAATCACCCCAGTGGTCAAGTGGCTGCTGATTATCAATATAGGCGTTTTTCTGGCCGGGATAATGATAAAACCTCTCGGCGTTTTCATCTACAACTGGTTTCAGCTTGATCCGCGTTGGCCACAGGCTCTGCAGGTCTGGAGATTGATAAGCTACCAGTTTCTGCACGATCCGAATGTTATGTTGCACATCTTTTTTAATATGCTTGGCTTGTTCTTCCTGGGCCCAACGCTGGAGCGTCACTGGGGCAGCAGAAGATTCCTGCCGTTTTATCTTGGTTGTGGCGTCGCCGGGGCCTTATTCTATTTCTTCCTCGTCGCGGTAAAATTCCTGCCTGCCGGCCCGATGATAGGCGCTTCGGGCGCAATCCTCGGGATGTTAGCCGCCTGTGCGATCCTTTTTCCGCACTTTGTCGTGTTCATTGTCATATTCCCCGTTCCGATAAGGGTAGCGGCAGTCGGTTTCACAGCCCTGTACTTCCTGCTGGTAGTAACCAAAGCAGAAAATGCCGGCGGAAACGCAGCTCATCTGGCGGGTATGGCGGCGGGGGCTGCTTACGTGTTTTCGCAGTCCTGGCGTGACAAGTTCAAGTTCAAACTCCAGTCCGGCCGCTGGGAAAAGCAAATGGCAGCACAACGAAACCTCCAGGTCGAGGTTGACCGCATCCTCGAAAAAGTCCACAACTCCGGCATCCAGAGCCTGAACTCCAAAGAAAAAAAGATACTAAGAGAAGCCACCAAAACCGAGCAAATGCGAAACAAATTCTAAATCCAAAGCCTGTTTAGCCCCCGGATTTATCCGGGGGTCCTCTATATCCATCACACCCTGCCTCACTTGAAATTCAATACCGCGAATTCCCCGTAATAATTTCGTGCCGCTTCGTCATAGGTCTTCGCAGCCTCGATTTCATCGTCGAAGGAACCGAGATATTTAATATATGCTTCGGGCTCTATCATTTGGCTCCATTCGTCTTATTTAGAATTTCGTCCTAAGGACTCCCTATAGAGTGCTTAGGAGGAAAACTATGGACAGTGGAGCAGCCGACAAGGCCGCCATCCAGCGGGTGCGAGTCCCGCCGTGCCAATTGCCCGATTCAGGCACGTAGCGATACCACGGCTCATGGTGGGTAACCGTATGAGTTCTGCGTGGCGTAAACGGCCCGGCCGCCCTGGACATTTACGTACAGTGGTGGGTGCAACCTGAGGGTCTAGCAAGTATGGGAGCTTGAACATAATGGAATGACTGCAGCCCCGAAATAGTTTCGTCGTTGAAGTTGCATAGCGACGGTTTTTGGTGTGCCGAACTTCTGCTGTCTAAGGTGAGGCCGAAGCCCTTCGAGAAGAAACGGGTAAGCGCATCGAAGGGATGCTGCGGGGCAGGGGTCCAGGCACCTATACAAGGATTGCGGAGATAACGTTGGGAAGGGCCATCTGCCGGCAGGGATTAGCGACAACCTGCAAAGACCCGCCGTATAGGGAAGACTGAAATCGGTGGGAGGCTTTTGGTCTGGCGCATGGGTTCGTAGTAACGATGATAGTGAAGTAATGTTCACTGACGTGGCATTGTGTCACGGCGTAATGGGTAACACCCGGAGCGTGTGAAGGAGCCCTGGGCACTTGGCGGTCTCAGACTTGGGCAACTACCGGACACTGAATCGGATATAGTTGATAATCCGGGGATCTGAGGCGAGCCCGTAGGTAAACTGTTTGTAGCAGGGGTGTATGCGAGCTAACGCTTAAGCCTCACCACAGTCAGGAAGGCCTGCGGAGGAAAAGCCGAGGTCAGAACCGGACTCGGGAAATCCGACCGTCCGGGATCGTAGGGAGGCTTGCGGAAACGTGAGTTATGGCAAAGGCTAAACGGGCACGTAACGTGGAAACGCTGAAACAGCCAAGCCTTTGCCTAAGGTTGCGCGCGCCGTATTTCTATCCCGACCACCCATTAATGTCAGGTGACATTGAACAGAAATTGGTGAATGTCACAAACAAAACCGCATGGGCAGTTCACAGCTTTGATCGGTGGGCCATGAAACCGATTTACGATTTATGATTTTTCCAGCCACAAAGGCGCGAAGACACAAAGTGGAAAATCATATATTAAGGTTTTAGTGCCTTAGAGTCTTAGTGGCAAAAAAATGATCCGTAATGAGTTTATGGTTTTTTCACTTTTCTTTTGAACAGGTTTCTGACCTTCCGGCGGTATTTGTGCGGGAGGGAAAACCAAAGGGGTCAGGCTTTAATTATTGCAATTCCTGCTTTACAGACTCCGAACGAGTGCTTAGAAAACCAAAGGGGTCAGGCTTTAATTATTGCAATTCCTACTTTACAGACTCCGAACGAGTGCTTATTTAGTAAAATAAGGGGTCAAGTATTAATTCTTCTGATTGCCTTGGCCTGTCTGGGGTAATTAGGAGGAAATACTAAGGAAAGCCACCTATTAATTTCAGGTGACAATGCACAAAAAATGGTGAATGTCACTGATAAAACCGCATGGGCAGGAACCTGCCCATCCTACTCGCTACACAGTATGGCCAGGCCCAATGCCCCACCTTCACGAATGTCACGTGCTTTGATCGGTGGGCCACACTAATTTACGATTTGCGATTTTCGATTGTCGATCCATTCGACTGCGCTCAGGACAAGTTTATAATTTTTTCTCAGTGTGCTCTGTGTGCTCTGTGGCAATAAAATTTAAGCACTGATCGGTGGGCCAAGGCCCACCCTACCTGTTTTATTGTCTCTGCGAACGCTGCGTTCTCTGCGGTAAATAAGTTTATGGTTTTTTTACTTTTCTTTTGAACAGTTCTCTGGCCTTGCGGCGGTATTTTTGCGGCAGTAATGAGATGATTTTGCGCTCAAGCAGGATTCTCAATCCGAGGATTTCCAGGCCGATAAGCGCCAGCCACGAGCCCGGGGTCAGCGGAGTCAGCAATGCCAGTACGCCGACGAGAACTAACACTACACCCAAGACTATTTTAAGTGCTCTTCGCATGTTTTCTGGTAAAGTGCCTGCGGACTTTTAATCCTGACTTTTTTCATGCTGCCCTGGAAAACTGTCAATTACAATTAGGTAGGTTGTCATTCCGCACTTGATGCGGAATCCAGGATGCTAACGATTCTGGATTCCCGCTCCCCGCTTCCGCGGGGACAAGTTTACACCTGCGAAGGCAGGTGCGGGAATGACAAGCTACAACATCAATCATAACAGAGTACTATATTAAGCTTAGAATGACATGGATTCGGCGAAGACCATCTGGAAGTCCGGCTCGTGAGCTATCTCGACATATTCGATTTTACGTGCCAATTCGCGGGCCTGGTCGCGGCATTGCCGGCTGAGCAGTATCATCTGTGCGCCGGCGGCGGCGGCGTTGCCGACGAA
>CAZSOR010000189.1:0-9083 GCA_964608395.1 uncultured Pirellulales bacterium | reverse complement strand
TTTTCAAAATCATAGTCACTTTCTCAGTTCAATCTACACTTTTTCTGGGGCTAGTACCACCCCGGCCAGTCGCTGGGAAGAGGCATTCGTGACCGGCAACGGACGCATGGGGGCTATGTTGTTCGGGAATGTTCAGAACGAGACGCTTGTCGCCAATCACTGCCGCCTGTTTCTCCCCCTGGGAAGCCGTGAACTTGTTCCCGATCTCTCAAAATACCTGCCGGAGCTGCGGAGAATCATCCGCCGAGATGGCTACCAGGCGGCCATGAGTTTTCTTATGGACAAGGCCGGCGAACAGGGATTTCTGGGGCTGATCCCCACCGATCCGCTGCATCCGGGCTTCTTTGTTCGCATTAAACAGACACCCTCAGGGAAGGCACGGGATTACCTGAGGATGGAAAATTTCAGAAGCGGCGAAGTCGCGGTCACCTGGAGCGACGATCGTGGAACATTCAGCAGGCGTCTGTTCGTTTCGCGGCCGGACAACGTAATTGTGTTTTCGATAACATCGGACCGCAAAGGTCAGATCGAGTGTGAACTGGAGTTTCCTCTCCCTACTCCTGTTGAACGAAAAACCAATGACACCGGGTGGCGCGCCAATGTTCGATCCAATTTGATTATCAGCGAACGAAGTATCTCCCGTGATTTGATCACATTCCACAACACCTATGCCAGGGGCAAGGGGGGATATGATGCGGCAGTGCGTATCATACCGGATGGCGGTCAGACCCGTGTTGTTGATGACCGTGTTCAGATTAAGGGGGCCGATGGGGTCTTGATGCTGATGCGCATCGTTCCCTGGAAGACGCCGCTTTCGCGGAAAGAGAGCGAAGCCTGGGCCTACTGCGCGGAGAATCCTGACTTCAAGGAACGGGCAGGGAAATTCGAGCCCGTCCCCGCTTTGGGCGAGAGTTCGGTTGTCCCCTATCGGACGCGGGAAGAGGCCGCAGCGCTGCTGCCTCAACTTGTGAAATCACTGAAGACCATCAATGCTGATTACAGGAAGCTCCACGATTCTCACCGTAAGCAGCATGCTGCGTTGTTTGATCGTGTTTCTCTTGATCTCGGGGGCGGAGAGGATCGTAATAAGAGCAGCGAGGAATTGCTTGCTACCGCTGTGAAAGAGCAACGCCTGCCCAACGCCTTGATGGAAAAGATCTATGATGCGGGTCGTTACATGTACATCTGCAGCGCGGGAGAACTACCTCCGAACCTTCAAGGCATCTGGACCGGCTCATGGATACCTGCCTGGTCGGGGGATTTTACCCTCGATACTAATGTGCAACTGGCTATGAAACACGCCTTTACCGCAAATTTAGGCGAGTTGATGGAGGGGTATTACCGGATGATCGAAGGCTTCTATCCGGAGTGGAAACTCAACGCCGAACGCACCTATGGCTGCCCGGGATATCTTACCAATGCACGCGCTTCGAACACCGCCTTACTCTTACATTGGGGAAAATGGCCTGGTGTATTCTGGACGGGTGGATGCGGCTGGCTGGCGCATTTCTTCTATGACCATTGGCAGTTTACTGGCGATGAAGCATTTCTCCGAGAACGTACCGTGCCTCTTCTCAAGGAGGTCGTTGCTTTCTACGAAAACTTCATGCTGCTCGATCCGAACACAGGACGCTACGAGTTCATTCCGTCGTATTCCCCGGAAACTGGCACGGGCATTACTGCGACTATGGATGTCATGGTGTGTAAGGATGCCCTGAAGAGCTTAATCTACGCCTGCCGGGTCTTGGGCATTAATAAAGAAAACATCCCCAAGTGGGAAGCTATGCTGGAGAGACTCCCTGAATACCGGTTCAACGAAGACGGAGCCCTCGCCGAATGGATTCCTGAAGGAGGGCCGGAGAGATACAAACACCGTCACCTCTCTCATCTGCATTCCTGTTACGAAGCCCTGGACGATCTCGATCCTGAACGATCCCCCAAGCTCTGGGCTGCGGCTCAGGAAGCCACCCGGCGACGAATTCATTCGGGCGGTGAAGTGTCTTCGCACGGCCGAGTGCACATGGGACTGGCCGCGGCCTTCCTTCGCATGCCGGAAGAAGCTTATGGCCGGCTGGAGGTCATGGCCACCGGTAAATCGATGTATGCCAGTCTGATGTGCTCGCATGAACCGAATGCGAGGATCTTCAACCTTGATGCCAACGGCGCCATGCCGGAAATCCTTCACCGCATGCTTCTGCAGTCAAGCCCCGGTATGTTGGATCTGCTTCCGGCCCTTCCCAAGGCTTGGCCGCGTGGTGAAATTCGCGGAATCAAAGCCCGCCGGCAAATCACGATTAATCGCCTGGCATGGGATCAAACTGCTCGTCAACTGACTCTCAAGCTTACGAGTGAGCGAGACCAGAAAATCGTTCTTCGCATGCCGCACACTCGCTCAATCCGCCGGATCACAACCACAGGAGATCCCGCCGATATCAAAATAACTGCCGGATCTCCCAACCAACGTGCGGTCGTCCTCAAGAAGGGAAAGACCGTCGATTTTAGAATTTATTACTGAGCTTAACGGGATGACCCATCCTGAACGGCTCTCCGTTGCTGTTGAGCGGAGATTCATATGCAAAGGCATCGATCGTGACCTCACCATTGTCTTCGGCCTTTGCCTTTTTCAATTCGAAGGTGTGTTGTCCTTCGGGAAGTAGTCCGGTCTGGTAGATCTTCGAGCGCGGCACCGGAGCCCAGTGGCAGCGCACATTTTCGATGTATTTCCCATCGACATACACATCATAAGCCCCCATTCCGCGACCTATCCTGCCATACACCCTGGCCCTGGTGCCATAGAAATTAAATCGAACCGAATCATCGATAGTAGTGCTTACCTTCTCATTGTCCATATAGCACTTTTCATCCGGTTCCGGATGCTCTTGCCAGTGGCCGGTAAATACCACTGATTGATGCATATCGTCCACTTTGTGCCAAAACTCTTCGTAGTTATCGTCGTCTACCATGACGATTTCGTATTCACAATGGCCCGTGATGGTACGACAAGGGGCAGAAAGCTGTACCCTGAGATGCACGAACAATACCGACTGTTCTGGGATAACTATCATTGAGGACGCAACGCAGTGCTTCGAAGTATCAAGGCCGTCACCGCAGTCTGCTTCTTTCTTTGCTTCGACTCAGGGGCGGTCACTTTAGTATCAACAAGTAAGGCCCACTATGAGAGCAGTTGATATTACTTTCTGATGGCTGCACGAAGCACAACCGAACCCACACTCCCCGGTTCGCCGTCAGCAAACGAAATGGCTACCGTATTTTTCATCCGAACCATCTTTGCGTCTACCTGAATCATCTTGCAGCTCGCATAATCGCGTTCACCGTCGTCCAGGCGGTTGTGACAAGTCTCCAGCGGAACATCGAGTTGCCTCCCGTTGAACTTGACATTGATGCGTTTATCCGAGCCGGCCGCCCGCGAAACACCGATTCGCAACACTGCGTACTCTACATTCGAAACATCCGGAACAGCCACATCGAACACCGTCCAGTCGTCCAAAGCCACATTCACTTTGTTTCCATAGCAAGGTGTCTCATCGACTGTTCTTGCAGCCAGGATAGGTTTTCTGTAATCTGCTGCGAGAAGAATCGCTTCGTGACCTCCAATCTCAATATTCCTTGCCGATGCCAACAGTTCCTCACGAAGATATGGCGTGAAATCGCCGTTTCGCCCCATCCGCCGAATACTCTTCGTCTTTGCTGCAGGCATATTGACAGATAGCGTCTCTCGCTTTCCCGACAGGTTGTTCAGCACAACATACAGTTTGTCGCCATCGACAAAGGCACGCGTCTGAATATCAGGATCGCTGCAGATCGCCTTAACCCGCCGGCCTTTCAATCCCTTGAAGAACCTGTAGAAGTTCACTTGCTGTGTGGGAATCCATTTTTTCTTATTCTTGAACTGATCGGGCACATACAGAACGGCATAGTACTCCGGATCCCATCCGAACGAATTGAGCAGGATAAATGGAACAGCCTTTTTGACCGTATGCGGATGATCCATGAAAGTCAGCGTATTAGCGACAATAGTGCTCACATGCACCTGCTCGAGTATTGAACGCTTCTTCAGTTCCCACTCAAAACCAGATCCAGGAAAGTGTTGCTTCGCGATCGTCTCAGCGGTTTCGTCCGCACTGAGCCCCTTATTGCCGGTAACGTACCCGCCATGTTCACTGACGACGAGTTCAACCTCTTTACCATAGGCATTGTGCGTGTAATTCGGGACAAGGTCCAGCACGCCCTCCAACGGCAACCCGCTGGTGACCCGCCCGTGAAAGTCGTCGTCTTTCCAATAGACATAATCGTAAACATGGAATGAGTAGAAGTCCAGCCTGCACCCTGTATTGTCAATGAACTTCTTGAAGCTTCCAAAAACACGATAGCGATCCCGGTACATATAAGCAATCGGCATGCACAACCCGCCTACCTTGACGTTTCGCATCTGAGCATGAACGGCTGCAACGACACTAAGATGCCAGTCGGCAAGATGTTGGTCACCGTAAAGACTCCAGTGAGGCTCGTTGATCGGCTCATAGTATGCCGGGCGATCGAAATCCGAATACCCGTAAAGCAGAACCGCCGCCGCCAACTCAGCAGCGGCATCAATGTTCTTTGGAATATATTCGGCCCGGTCACCCTTAATAGCCTGCTCATTGGTGAACTTCCCCATAAAAGCCGGATAAGCGTTATGCTGACCGTGCGCAGCGACATCCAGATTCTCGCCCATATCTATTCTGAATCTTCCACTGGCCTTAAACTGCTTCTTTGAAAGCTTGTTCTTGAGCAGATCCAGATCCGCATATCCGGGATGGTTGGGGTCTTCGACAACAACGTTACCACGTTTGACCGGCCCATTGACCACACCGAGTCGCCTGCCGAAATTTACCCCAAGCTCGCCGACAAGATACTCATACATCTCATCGTCTTTGCATCGTTTGTCGAAATCCGTACCGGAATCACAAATCGCAAAGTAGGTCTTCCGATCCAGTTCGGAAATACCGCCAATGCTACGCGTGCACCGAGGATCAACTTCAATATTTATGATCGCCTGCGCACAAAAACCATACCCCAGAACAAGAAATAGTACGATAGTCGACTGCAAACTTCGATTTTGCTGTTGGCATCTGGCCACTCTTCGCCTCCAAATCATCCTATGGTTCAATTCTTGTGCCCACAGGTTCATGCAAAAAATCACGCTATTTAAGCATTCCACAGACAAATGATTATCATAGCAGTTATTTCACTCAACCGTCAAGGCTCATAGCGACGGGAAGCTCCCGTAAATGCCTTGACTGTTCAAGGTGATCTTTGTAGAAATATTGACGTCGAGGGGATTAAATTGTGTTTTGCAGTTTCAGTATTTATTGTTGTGAAGAAAGGAAAAACGAATAATGAAAAACGCGTTAATTTGTATTGGTATTTTAACTATATTGGGATGGTCAAACTGTTTTGCAACAGCAGATGGTTGGGAAAGCTTGGCGCAGACACCACCGATGGGATGGAATAGTTGGAACACCTTTCGTTTGGAGATCAATGAGGATCTGGTTCGTGGCATTGCGGATATGTTTGTCGAGCAGGGATTTAAGGATGCCGGCTATGAGTATATCGTGATTGACGACGGCTGGCAGATCGACCGCGATGCGCAGGGTAATATCGTTGTGAATAAGGAGAAGTTCCCATCCGGAATCAAGATTCTGGCGGACTATGTTCACTCCAAGGGACTCAAGTTCGGGATCTATTCGGATGCCGGGTACACAACGTGCGGTGGTTATCCTGGCAGCCGCGGCTATGAATATCAGGATGCCCGTCAGTATGCGGCCTGGGGCGTGGATTATCTCAAATACGACTGGTGCAATTCCGGCAATCAGAGTGCTCCGGACTCTTATAAGCTCATGCGTAATGCCCTGGAAAAAGCAGGACGCCCAATTGTTTTCAGCATGTGCGAATGGGGCACCAACAAACCCTGGTTGTGGGGCGAGAGCATAGGGCACTTATGGCGCACCACTTTTGATATCCGTCCTACTTGGGATGGCGGGCGGCTGGTTTTGTCCAAGGGTGTGCAAGTCGAGAATTTTATTGGCTTTACTAAGATCCTTGACCTGCAGGTAGGCTTAGAGAGCTACGCCGGGCCGGGGCACTGGAACGATCCGGATATGCTGGAGGTGGGAAATGGTGAATTAACTGTTGATGAAAACAAGGCCCATTTCAGCCTGTGGTGCATGTTGGCAGCGCCTCTTATGCTGGGCAATGATATTCGCAAGGCCACACCCCAGACCATGGAAATCCTGCTGAACAAGGAAATCATTGCCGTCAATCAGGACCCCCTGGGTAAGCAGGGTGTCAAAGTACGCGACGATGGTGATCTGGAAGTCTGGAGTAAGGTGCTGCAGGATGGATCACGAGCTGTTATATTGTTTAATCGTAGTGACATGGAAGTGAACATCGGTGTACTCTGGACAGAGATTGGGTATCCGGAGCACCTAAATGCCAAGGTTAGGGATCTATGGCGGAAGAAAGATCTTGGTTCATCTAATGGCGCCTATGCTGCCGACGTTCCTTCTCATGGCGTAGTGATGCTCAAGATTATACCGTAACCCAAAAAAGATATTGTATGAAAGAGTAGGAAAGTTTAATAATGGGCTCACTGAAGAGTTGTAGCATTATTCTGTTGGGATACATTGCCTGTAGTATAGTTTTGCCGATGCAGGCGCGTGCGAACAACGACGCTGTTTGGGATCAGTTGAACCACAAGGTGGAGACGCGCCGCATTGAGTTGAACGCTCTGATCAGCGAAGCGAATCAAAAAGGAATCAATACGGACTATGCATCCGTCTCGGAGCAGGTGATTTCCGCGTTTCAGATGGCTGCTCAGCATGACCGGAAAAACGTGGAGAGAGTTCGCCGCATCTTCCAGACGTTTAGTTACTATAACAAGACTGATCCAATGGCGGCTGATCAGCTCGCAGTCAACGAACTGAAAGCCTGCCTGGATGTGGCAGACCATGCTGCGGCGGAATTACGGCGACAGTTGGCTCGTGAAATCACGCTGAGTGACCCACCTGATTTTACCAACGGCATGATGGAACTGGCTGCTGGATATTATCGTCTGGATGGGCGCGCAGTATTTCCCAGTTCGCTAATTTGGATGCCGAAGGACGAAGATTTTATGCAGGCTTTTGGTCGTCTGGGCGAAGCGTACTACACATTGGGGGGGCTAAAGGAAGATGGAACCTTGGATTCGCGCGTGCTGAAACGGGCCGTTGCATCGCTGGAAAACCAGTGTCAGCTCAATGCTGCTCCGCTCGTATTTTTTATGGGACATGCCCCGGCTGGTTGGATGAAGCGACAGCATCCGGAAATTATGGAGGGGGCCAGACATTTTACCCAATACGATATCGACAGCCCTTTGATTCGCGCTTGGATCAAGATGCTTTGCGCTGGGTTGCTTCCGGGCATGAGCCAGGCCGGAGGCAATCGGCCTATGGCGCACCTACTGGCCAATGAGCCGCATTTTGCCACGCAGAAAGGAGGGTGGCGGGCCAGGAACGGTCTATCAAAGTTTGGCATGCAGAAATATCGCCATTGGGTGGCGGTAAAATACAAGACGGTCGAGGCAGTGAATGACGCCTATAACGCCTCATATAAAAACCTGGATCAGGTAAAGGTGGACCTGCCGATTAATCCGGCGTTGCGGGGCGGGGCGCTTTGGTACGACTGGTGTCGATTCAACATGGATCGTGTAAATGAATGGTTTACTTTTTTGAAGCAGCAGGTGCAGGCAAATGACCTGTTCAAATCCCCAGTCACTATCAAGATGCTTGGTTTTACCTTGAGCACTCCTTTGCGGGACCATGGTCTGGATATTGAGTATCTCACCAAGCTACAGGATATTCCTGGCGCCGACCTTCGCGTGGCACCTTATGACGCTATCTTTTATGGGAAACATGAAGAAGGTCTTGATCCGGAGACGGGATGGCTCTCCCGTTATGCCTATGATTGGGTTGAGCAATCGATGTATCTGGATTTTACCAAGTCAATCTGTCCGGACAAGTTGTTCTACGATTCCGAGTGGCATGGATTCGGCGCGGTGAGCTGGCGGCATTTCAATTTGAATCGCAACTATGTACGCTCGGCGCTCTGGTTGGCCTTCAGTCATGGCATGGGAGCGATCAAGCCATGGCTCTGGGGGCGGGGATCGGATGGCTCGCTAAAAGAGAATGCGGATTATATAGGCGAATTGGCCACGCAGCCTGCCGCCCTGGATGCCTATGGACGGACCCTCAAAGAGCTGAATGCCCATGCAGAACGAGTGGAGTCGGCGATACCGAGAGAACGATTCTTTATAATCTACTATTGCGAAGAAGCTGCGATACAGGATGAGAACTATACCGGTCATTTTAAGGATATCTACGAAGCGTTGAAATTATTAAACCTCCCGGTCGGTTTCACAACGCCGTCCGAAATCGGTGGTCTGGATGCGCGAAAGCAAATCCTGATTATTCCGCCGACCCGGTTCATTGCTGATGATAGTTTGGCGCGAATTAAAACATTTCAACAGTCCGGCGGGCGTGTGGTGTTGGTTGATGCGGATCGCAGTTTCCTGAAAAATGAAATGGGCATGACGCGCCACATCGCTGGTATCACAAAATTCTTTGCTAAGCTTCCATTGAACGACGTTTTGCAGATGGCCGAAGACCTGGATGCTGCTTTGGCTCCCGTCAAGCCGGCCATGCCAATGGATGTTGCAGTGACCGATCTGGCCGGTAAAAAGGCGTACGGAGTCATTATCCATCAATCGATGGATCCTAAAACCCAACAACCGCTTCTTGTGTTGAACAATGTGAGCAAAGACCGAAGAGCGATCAACTTAAAGCATAACGGAAAACCGATAGAAAAAATGATGGATGTGATAACCCGACGCTTGGTGCAGAACGGACTAACGCTGGAGCCGTGCGATGTGCGCATGCTTATTAATATTGACTGGAAATAAGAATACCTGACAACTCAAAAGGAGTCTCCCCATGAGCAGCGCCAAGGAAGCTGATGTGAACAAGCTGGACAATCCAGCCTGGCTA
>CAZSOR010000188.1:0-9095 GCA_964608395.1 uncultured Pirellulales bacterium | reverse complement strand
GCCCCTGACGAGCCTGTCGAGGTTCGGGGTCTGTATTTCGTCGCAGCCCAGCGAATGCAGCGTCTCAAAGCACTGGTCGTCGGCGAAAATAAACAGGATATTCGGCTTGTCTTTTCCTGCTCCGAAGGCCTCAACGCCCGGCACTGAAAGCGCCGCCGCTCCCAGACCAACTGCTTTCAGGAATCTTCTTCTCGTCCAATTGGAATCACTCATCTTACAGCCTTTCGTATAAACACAATTTGTCAAATGATAGCGCACTTTTTCACTTCGGCAGGTTTGTGCCGAGGCGAACTGTGTTGGCGGTTTCATCATAAAGCACTTTGACGCTCCTGCCGTTAAGGACGACCGAATCCGGATTTGCCGTCGCTCTTAAAAATACATTCTTGACCGGTTGCCCTTCCAGCCATACCTGTGTCTGCCTGCCCGGCACAAAGACGGCGTCAACCTTCGAGAGCGAATCGAGCACGACCTTGCCGTTCTTGCGTAAGTAGCTGCCGCAGGCAACAAAGTACCTCACGACCGAATCCGGGTCGTTTCCATCGGCATCATTTGGTCGTGTCACAGCAAACATGTACGCATCCGTATCCCAGCCGTCAATCACGTTGCAGCTATTGCGGTGCATTTTTCGCCCGTCCGCCCGTAGATTCAGATATACATCGGTGAGCATCTTTCCATCGCTGAGACGGATTCCGATCGCTTCGTTGGCTTTCAATCGCTCGACCTGCACTGCCGGCTTTTCACTGCCCGGCTCAAGCGGAAACACCGCCGTGACGAACTTCGCATCCCGCGCAGGCCGCTCCGGCGTAAAAGCAAGGTATGTCACTTCGCTATCGGGCCGGTGGTCTTCGAGGCCCTTCTTCTCTACGACCTGCATCGCTTCGGGAAACAGCGGCATTACGAGCGCGCGAGCGTCACCGTTTGAAAGCAGTATCCGCTCGCCTTGTTTGTCGGCCTTGTCCCGGTAGTGCAGCAGCCATTCCAATTGGCCTTTTTCGTGGGTACGTACATCGTCGAAGATCAGTATTGCTTCGCCGAGCCACAGGAAGTGACGGTAGTTCCGCGAGAACTTCCACGATGTCGCACCGGTGGCATCGGCGAATACGTACTTTAGTCCCGCGGCATCAATCAGCCTGGGTATCCGGCCGGGCGTGACTGTCCCGCGGTCGCCGTTGCCGCAGTCTTCCGGGTTCTGCGCTTGACCGTCGGTGAGGATGACATTATGGGCCTTGCTGTGACGGTAGTAGCTGGTGTACTCCCGCCTGCTGTAAGAGCAGTTGCCGGAATCGATAATCAAAGGCACGCCTTGATGAAACAAGATGAAAGAGCCCGCATCCGGATGCGCATGGTTCCATGCAAAGCCCGACTTTATCGCCAGCATGGTCGCATCATCCCGCCATGACGACCGCAGCACGGCCCAGCCGATATCCGGATACAGCACCGACTCGGCAAAATCATTAGGAACAGATTCTCTTTTATCCAATTTATCGTAGAGTAGTCCCACCGGATCGTTCAATCCGCGATCCGTGCGGGTCAGATACCAGTGATACTGCGGCTTGTCGTAGCCGTTGGCAAGCAGCATCCGAATGGTTCGTGCCCCTGTTGTCCGCAGGCTGCTGTCACCGAAATTCACAGACATTATCGAATCGGAAGCCGGATAGCACGATTGAACGAAGAAATCCCCCGCGTCGTCCAGCAGCGGAATATCCGGCGACGCCAATCTTCCGAACACGTTCGAGTAGGCGAGCCGGAACAGCAGATATTCCGACAGGGCGTAATTCGCATAACCGACGCTCTCGTAAAACGCCCCCTCGCTGTCGAAGTTGGCCGGCTTGTTTTGCAGTATGTTTCCCTGATAGTAAAACCATTCGGGAAAAACATCCGAGACACGATTAGCCCACACTTCGGCCTGCGGCTGGTCACCTACCAGTGACAATGCCGCCAGACCGGCCATCGAAACACACACGCTCCACCAGTTGTGCCCCATCGAATCGAGAGCGTGAATTCGTTTATCGCCCAGAATCCAGTCATTCAGCGTCGGCAGGATACCCAGCCGAACCATGGCCCCGGCGATGGTCTTTCTTTCCTCCTCCGACAGCAAATCATAAATACTGTCATATCCGACGGCGTAGCCATAGCAGAACCTGGCAGTGTTCAGCTCCGAATGCCAGGGCGGATCATGATGAGCGTCGCCGGCCC
Organism: uncultured Pirellulales bacterium; assembly: GCA_964608395.1. Taxonomy (GTDB): domain Bacteria; phylum Planctomycetota; class Phycisphaerae; order Sedimentisphaerales; family Anaerobacaceae; genus JAFGPJ01. The sequence continues at coordinate 6,899 of CAZSOR010000188.1, read as the reverse complement.
ACCTGCCCAGGTTGCCGTAATGAACCATGGCGTCCCGAAGCTTCTCGGCGTAGCGTTTATTGCCGGTCATCTGATAAGCCAAACCGAGTGTCGGGCCCATATCGCTTATCTGTCCGCTCGGCCGGCCGTAATTGCCGTGCTGGCCGGAGCCGCCTTCGGCGGATTCCTTTGATACCAGCCTTGCATCAAGGAGCCGATCCGCCCGCTCAAGGAGTTTGCCCAGGGCTTCCTTAAATATGGCATCTTCGGCAGCACGTTCACGCAGGCGCGTGACACGCTCGGCGGTGAAAAACAACCTTGGACGATTAGATGGTTCGCCCGCCTGTCGATTATTGTTTTGCGCGAATGCATTGGCTGCCAAACCGGCAATAATTGCTGTACATAACAGCACCCGATAGAACTTGAATCTTGCAGCGGCGTTTTTTGCTATTTGCTTCATATTTATTTATCCCAGTATTCGTCGATTATCTTTTGGATATGAGGGTATTTTTCATCTGTTTCGTTATACTCATTTCTCAACCGCAGCAGTTCGGTCTTCAGCTTCCTGTTTACATATAACCGCTATCCATAGTCATCGTACAAAGTAGACAATAACCTGTTCGGCAGGAAATTTCAAGATATCTTGAGCAGCAGTTGACTGAACTCCGGTATTTTCGGATAAAAAAGAAGTGGCAGCCATTATCAAGGAATGTCTTGAAATGACTGGTCATAAACCGTGAGGAATGAGCCTCGGCTTAGTCTTATGTCGGCCACAAGGCCGATTTCATGCTCCTTCAGCAGCGAGGCAAACTGCTCGAAAGAAAGATTGGAATGGCCAACCGTAAAAATACGAAGTGTTTTCTCAACGCCAGCTTTCATTTACCCCGGTTAAAACTCCGGAAAGATATCTTATGATATCATGAAATCATTTCAGATTGTACATAAAGAAATCACCTTTGAGATCGAGCACCGGTGTGCCGTCAAAGGCGTCTATATCTTCAATCTCTATGACATTTTCGTGTATAGAGATTATGTTGCATTTGCTAATGGCAATCAGATTCGGACGAAAGGGCGAATGAGTGGCAAATACACCCGTAAGCGGGAGCTGTTTGTCGCCACGAGGATGAACCTGCAAAACGGCTCGTTTCTCCGGCGTATCGTTTCTGTCGAACCAGTAAACAACGGTGACATGAGAATGCTTATCCAATCCGGAAAGTCCGGGTTGGTATTTCTCGTCGAGGACGATCATCGTTTTATCGTCTTCTTTTACGACTTCGCCGATGGGATGAATTATAAACTGTGTTTTCGCTATTTGCTCGTCGCCGATAGTCGATGGCATCGTACAACCTCCGATAGAAAAGGCGATAATGATTGGCAAAAAGATCGTTAAATATTTCATATATTCATTCTCTAACCGGAATTATAAGTTCTTACTTCAGTAGTCTCTTATGCTCGACAACAATCTGTTCGTACTTCGAATCCGAAGCAAGGTTGTAGTATTCGCCGGGATCGCTGTTGTGGTCGTACAGTTCCGTGCCTTGTTTGCCATGGTCCCATTCCGTGTAGCGCCATCGCTCGGTACGCACGGAACGGCCGGCAATCTTTCCTCGCTGCACCTGTGTAAAGGCCATCTTCTTCCACGGGAGCTTCGGGTTGTTCAGCAGGGGCTTAAAGCTCTTTCCTTCGAGGTTACCCGGAGCGGCCAGCCCGTGCAAGTCGGCCAGCGTGGGGTAAATGTCCACGAATTCTATAATGCGTGAACAGCTTGTGCCCTTTGCTTTCATTTCCGGCGTCGCCACGATCAGGGGAGCCCGGGCGGAAAGTTCAAACAGTGTATTCTTGTTCCACCAGCCGCGCTCGCCCAGATGATAGCCGTGGTCGCCGAAAAATACAACAGTCGTATTTTGCCACAGTCCCAGACGATCCAGTGCGGCCATGATTTTTCCCAACTGGGCATCCATGAAAGAGACTCCCGCGTAATAGGCGCGCATAAACTCTCGCCGTTCCTTGTCGGTGAAAAGGTCGAACTCGTCCTTCCAGCCGCTCCCGATGGCCTGGGCAAGCTCCGGCGAGCGGTCGGGCGGATCTTCGGGTAATTTCAGAGACTCAGGCGGATAAAGATCGAAGTATTTTTTAGGCGCGATAAATGGATCGTGCGGTTTGAGAAAACCTACAGCGATAAAAAACGGATTATCGCGCCGCTGCTCCAGCAACCGAATGGCTTCAGCAGCAATCTGGCCGTCTGGCTGATCCTCATCGCCTCCCTCAGCAGCAAGCCATCGGCACCACTTGACCCGGCCGCTCGTGAGATTTCTTCCTTCTCCCTTTTGGCCCCGAGGCGTACCTTTTGGATCGGATGTCACGTCCCACGCTTGAGGATCATCCGTGTTCTTACGTCCGTGAAAGACTTTTCCTATCCGGGCCGTGAAGTGTCCGTTTTTGCGGAACAATTGCGGCAGCGTAACGACGTTCGGCAGCTTCGAACGAAATCCGGTCGTATTGTTGAGAATTCCCGTCGTGTCGGGTCTTAAGCCCGTGAGAAAAGAAGTGCGACTCGGATTGCAGATGGTGAACTGGCAGTAAGCACGCTCGAATCGAATGCCGCGAGCCGCCAGCCGGTCTATGTTAGGCGATTTGACAAGTGGATGGCCGTAACATCCAAGAGAATGGTTCAGGTCGTCAACAGCAACGAACAGCACGTTTCTCTTTGCTTGATCGGTCTTGCTGTAGAGATTTGCCGCTTGTGTGAGTGCCGCTAATCCGGCGGTGGTTGTCATTTTTAGAAATTGTCTTCGTGTCACTGGATTCTTCATAGTATTATTCCCCGGCCATGCATAAGATGCAGCCATTTTTCATTGAAAGATATAGCCGCCCGTCGGCAGCGGCCATGCCATCGAATGCCGGCACGCTTTCGAGCTTGTATTCGGCCAGTTTGCCGCCGTCTGTTGCCGATACGGCCCAGAGCAAACATCCCTGGCTCCCTTCGAGAGCGGCACTCTGTGCATGCAGCTTAACCTGCACTTCCGGCTCAAGTGTGCGGCCCCAGATATCCTCTTCATCGACAACATCCGGCGGTCCGGCGACAAATAGCGTTTGATCCGCCAGAATCATGGCCTTGGCAATCACGTCGGGCTTCTCAACCAACCATTTGCGAGTCACGGCGCTGAGATCAAGCTCCGGGCGTTTGGCACGATTCTTCCAGTTGACTATGTTCTGCGGGATTTTAACCTTGTTGACGCGGGCGGCACGGTCGGGATCGAAGGCCTTGTCGGCGGCAAAGAGCCGGTATTCCAGCGCCGACGAATTGCACAGATATTGCGGGTGACGTCCATAGCCATACACATTGGTATCGTCAAAGGCGAGAATCCGTCCGGCAGGGACGAGCCTCGCCGCGACAGGCCACTCGGCCCATCCTTCGCCCGCGTTCTTGCCGTAGACCCAATATGAACGATGGAACCATGAATCATCCAGAAATCCCGTAGGGCAGAACAGATGTGTCCCATCGCCTTCCTGGTCGGTCTGATGCTCGGGATCGATGACGGCCCGACGTCCGTCCATGTTGAATCGCTGGGATCTCATGTACACGAACTTGCCGTCGCTCGAAAGGATGTCCGGCAGGGCGACGGGCATCTTTTTCTGCTGGATTCTCGACTGAAGGTTCTTGCCCGTTCTGGGATCACGGTCGTCCAGAATTGTCTCAGATAACTTCTTTCCGGTCAGCGGATCCAAACGCAGCATTCGCATTCCGCCGTCAAGGAACATCGACCTGCCCGCCAGGGCGTAGGCGACGCCGTCCTGAATCAGTACGCTGCCTGAGATTGGCCATACGGATTCGAGCTGCTCGTATGACATCAGCCGCAGGTCATGCGGGGCCGCCCTGAACCGCCATGCAAGCACCCCGTCCGAAGCACGCAGGCAGTAGACCCAGCCATCCACCGAGCCGAACAGCACGCGCCCTTTGTAAATGGTTGGAGGAGAGTCCACACGAGCGCCGGCGGTGTAGCTCCAGAGCTTCTCGCCGGAAGCTGCATCCAGGGCATGCACCGTGTGTGTATCCACCGATGCGGCGAACAATTTCCCATCCGCCACTACCGGCTGTGTAACGCGTCCGCCGAGTTCGGTCTTCCATGCGTTTTTCAGCGTAGTAGGGACCTTTGTGCCGGCACGTCCGCTGCGCCTGGTGTCATGGCGGTACATGGGCCAGTCGGCGGTATTCTTCGTTTCGTCTTGTGTAAATTGTATCTTATCGTAGGCTGGTCCACGCTGGAAGCGCTCGGCGTCCGATGGAGCGGGACGCTTTTTCTCTGCCGCCGGTGCCAGTACGTTGAAACCGTCCAGCTTCGATTGATAGTAGCATGCACACGCGTTCGGCGTAGCGTAAACCAGGCCGTTGCAGGGCATCATTCCGTAGAAACAACCGCCGCGAACCCAGTGGTGGATCTCCCACTCTTTTGTGCGAGGATTGATAAACTCAGTGCCGGTCCATGAGGGCATGAGGTACTTTTCCGTCGCCTTGCTCGGATAGCATCGCTGGTGCATAATGGCGAAGGGTTCTACATTGGGCGAGAACTCGCGGTTTATATCGCCCGTGTGAGGGTCCCGGCCGGTAAACAAGCCTGTAGATTTCGGCCGGGCGCTGGCAATGTCACCCGACCAGACGAGCCCGTCGATGACGAAAATATCCTCTGGGCAGAAGTGCCCGGAGGGATGCATTTTGGACTCCCAGAGTTGTTTGCCGTCCCCGGCCGATAGGGTCACAAGAGAGCGTTGTTGTCCGGAGAAGAGAACCACGTCCTGATACATAACCGTCGAAGGTGACCAGCCGGTGGGGATTAGCGAACTGCGCTGGACGGGTGTTCGCCAGAGCTGGCTGCCAGTGCCGGCTTCGATGCACACGACCGCCTCTCCGTCGTGGAAGACCACACGCTGATCGTCGGCGGCCAGCGACATCGGCACAATCCTGCTCTTGTGTTTCCAGAGAATATCGCCTGTCTCGACATCGACGGCCATCAACTCGTCGATTGTTGCATCCCAGCCCCATCTCTTGCTTGCGCGGTCTCGCTCCGTCCAGCAGTTCGCATTTTCCTGCTGGTAGGCGACCGGCTCGCGGTCGGGATTGACGACCAGGCATAATACGCCGTTCGTGGAAACAAGCTCCTCGACGGTTTTAGTGCCCTGGTATGTGCGAATCGTTTTTCCCGTTGCCGCATCGATAGCACTCAGCGGGGCATTAATGCCAAGCGTTGTGTAGACTTCATCGCCGATCGCGATGAGCCGTCGTGTCAGTCTTGACGGGCCGCTCTTGAGCGGGAACAAATGGTTGTACCAATCCGGTAGCTCGCGCTTCCACAGAATGGTCCCGTTGAAGGCGTCCCGCGCAATCAGGAACCACCTGGGCGGAAGCTGGATGGAGTCTCTCGGCCCTTCATCCATAATATAAAAGATTCGTCCGTTCGCCGAAACCAGCGAGTTGAGACTTGCCGAGTGTTCATGACTTCTCGCCCATTTCGGGCTGCCGACCCACTGCATCCGGCGGGGCGGGCCGACCACAGAATCATGTGCGACGGCGTTGCCGCTGGCATCGTGAAGATAGTGTGTCCATTCGTCGATATCTTCGGGGCGCGGCTTGACGGTTTTTTGCCACTTGCCGGCCTGCTTGATGTAGGCTACGCCTTTAGGCGCCAGGACCCGCATGACTTCAGATATGGGAATATTGCCGAGGTCCTCGCATACAACGAGGTTGACGAGGTTATCGATATACGGAAGATGGTTGGCCTCCAACCGGTCGACGGATACCGTGCCGTAAAGATTGACCGAACGAATATGCTTGCGGGCCTGCTCGATGTTGTTCGTATCTTTGTCCAGGCCGTGCACGGCGTAGCTTTCATTTGCGTGAAGCGCCGCCGTTAGACGCCCGCCACCACAGCCGATATGAACGACGAAACCGCCCTTAACGCCTGTAGCGTCCAAAATGTTCTTAGCTTCCTGTTCGACCTGCGGGGCGGCTGTTGCCGGAGTTGTCAGTGATATCGCCAGAAAACAGGCTAACGCGGCGGATAACACACTTGTCTGTTTCATGAGCACTTGCCTTTCAATTCCAGGATGCGTTAACAACTCCTTTAACCTCACATTTGTATGCCGGCGTCAATTGTACTGAACAACTGCACGCCTATGATAAAAAGAAATTATAGTTTGCCGTACCCGTCCAATCAATACGTTTTTTTCGAGAAATGCTATAAGTCTTCAGTTTGATTTTTTGACAGCAGGCCCGGTTAGTGGTAGCTTATCTGCAAAGTCATGTTGTGCAATGTAAAAGGATACTGCAGGAATTTCAGTAAATGCTATTTGTTGAGGAACTATGGATTCGGTAATCACTATACCCGCACTCGGCGATAACTTTATTTACCTGTACCGATACAATAAAAGCGATGCGCTTGCAGTCGATCCCAGCGACGGTTCGTTAGTGCTTAGAGCCATGAAAGAACACGGCCTGAACCTCAAGACAATTCTTATCACGCACCATCATTGGGATCACGTCGCCGGGACTGTTGAGTTGAGACAGAAAACCGGCTGCAAGGTCATAGGTGCCGATAGGCGGAGAATACCCGGCATTGACTCAGTCGTGGAGGATGGACAGATTCTGCCGGTTGGAGACTGCAAAGTCCGGGTGATTGCCACGCCGGGGCATACCAGTACGTCGGTTTGCTATTATATCGAGCCTTCGGCCGGCAATGAAAACGGCATCCTCTTCACAGGTGACACGTTGTTCGTCGGCGGCTGCGGCAGGTTGCTGGAGTGCGACGCACAATCGATGTGGGACTCGCTGCAAAGACTGGCATCTTTGCCCGACGATATGCTTGTCTACTGCGGGCACGATTATACGCTGGAGAATTACGAATTCGCTTTCGGCATTGAGCCCG
>CAZSOR010000187.1:4902-9122 GCA_964608395.1 uncultured Pirellulales bacterium | reverse complement strand
TATGTGGATTTCTGCGTAAATATTGGGCAGCATATTCCTGAAATAAACTGATTGCTGGCAGTTTTGTCTTGGGAATTTCAATATCATAGGCCTGAATTTAAGCAATAACAACTGTACGGCAGGATCAGGTGTTCCTCAAAGCGGATAGGACACTGATTTATATAGAGGTGCTTATGTGGCAAGAAGTTAGAAAGAACTCAGACGGGCTAAGAACATGCCATGGTAAGTGTTGTTTAATAAAGTTGCTGTTAGTTTCGTTGGTCCTTGTTCCTTTGGGATGTCGATCCCCGGTTGAGCATCGCAGCGAGGCTGATAAAGTTGCTGCTGAGATTATAACAGCTAAGCAAAAAGAGGCACTTGGAGAAACCGAGCCATTCAGCATTGAGAGGCCCAGCGATATTCTTCGCCGTCGTTTGCTTGAGCAGCAGAATTTAGCTGTTTCGTCCGAGGCTTCACTCGGAACGGACCGGCTCAAGCCCGTCGAACACTGGCCCGATCCGGACTATTTGCAGGCCAAATCATCCGGCAGTTCGGAAGATTTACCAATCGAGCCCAACAAGTCTGTCAAATTGTCGCTGGTACAGGCACTCCAGGTGGGCGCCCGCAACAGCCTGGAATATCAGTCTCGCAAAGAAGATGTCTTTCGGACGGCATTGGCCCTCGATCTGACACGTCACAACTTCGAAAATATATTCAATGCCGGTGCGGACAGCGAACTTAGCACGGATACCACGGTCACCAATTTGGACACCGGTGCGGTAGGGGGTGTGAGCCGTACCCTGAAAAACGGAATCGACATGAGCACGTCGATAGGGATCAATCTGATGAATCTTTTGACCCAGGGCCGTGCATCATCCATGGGACTGAATGGCGATGCTTCAGTATCCATTCCCTTGATGAGAGGCTCGGGTGTGCATATTGCCGGCGAACCACTGACTCAGGCCGAGCGAGATGTGATTTACGGGCTTTGGGATTTCGAACGCTATAAGAGGACGTTTTCTGTTAGCGTTGCCCGGGGGTATTTCAACGTGCTGCGTCAGATGGACGGGGTATCAAACGCGGAGGACAACTATCGCAGTGCGGTCGCATCTTCACGATGGTCGCGAAGGCGGGCCGACGCAGGTCGAATCCGTGAAATCGAAGTTGACCAGGCGATCCAGCGGGAATTGGGGGCTCGTAATAGCTGGATTTCCTCACAGGAGCAGCTCAAGAGCAATCTCGATTCGTTCAAAAATACCATCGGTCTTCCGACTGACGCTCGAATCAAGCTGGATCCGAACGACCTTCTGCAATTGCGGAGCCGCGCCTCGACAATACTCGAAGAGATGAGAACAGCTTCCGTGCAGGGGATTTCCGAAACAGCTCCGCCCGCGGACGCTCCTATAGAGTTAATCCCTGCAAGTTATGAAGACGCAGGACCAATGGAGATAGACGAGTCTCTGGCGGTGAAGCTGGCTTTAGAGAACCGGCTGGATTTGCAGAAGTCCATCGGCTCGGTCTACGATGCCCAGAGAGATGTTGTGGTCAAAGCTGATGCCCTTCGGGCGGGATTGACTCTGGGCGGGGCGGGGAGCGTCCAGGATACCGATGAAGACGGCAACCTGCGTTTCGACAGGGGCCAATATAGGGCCCTGCTTACGCTTGATTTGCCGGTTGAAAGAACCTTGCAGCGGAATCAATACCGTAACAGCCTGCTTAGTCTGGAGCAGGCAACAAGAAGTGTGCAATCGCTTGAAGATCAAATCAAGTTATCAATTCGCAGCGAATTACGAACCCTTCTTGAGTCCCGGGAAAGCCTTAAGATTCAGGCTCAGTCGGTTGTGGTTGCGGAAAAGCGTGTCCGGGCCAACACAATCTTCCTCGAAGCGGGCAGAACGGAGATCCGTTATTTGCTGGAGTCCCAGGACGCACTTCTATCGGCTCAGAATTCTTTGACTCGGGCCGTCGTAGATTATCGCATCACGGAACTGGAACTGCAGCGTGATCTGGGCTTGCTCAAAGTAAACGAACAAGGTTTATGGCGGGAATTCTCGCCGGAGGTTATCAGTAATGTCAAATAATGCAGCAAATGATCGTCGTGGACTCAGGTCTTTCTGGACGGTTGGCATCGTTGTGGCGCTCGCTTCAATTGTCCTGCTCTTCATTTGGCTCAAAGTGGTTCAAGGGCGAGAAGATCCAACGAGCAGTTTTTCTACCTTCGTTGCCAAACGAGGCCCTCTGACAATCAGCGTATTGGAGTCCGGCACTATAAGCCCCCAGGAGCAGATAACTCTCAGGAACGAAGTTGAGGGAAGAACATCTATTGTCAGCCTCGTTCCGGATGGTAGTTTAGTCAAAAAGGGAGATTTGCTGGTCGAACTGGACGCCAGTACCCTTAAAGATCGCATAATTGACCAGGATATTGCGGTTAAGCGGGCCGAGGCCTCTTATATCGGGGCTACGGAAAGCCTTGCCGTTACTGAAAACCAGGCCAAAAGTGACATCGACATCGCCAGGCTCACTCTGAAATTCGCCAAGCAGGATTTGCAGCAGTATGTGGACGGGCTTTACCCCAAAGACGTCAATGAGATGAAGGCTAAAATCCGTCTGGCCGAAGAGGACCTGAAACGTGCTGAGGATGTGAATGATTGGTCCAAAAGGCTCTATGAGGAGAAATATCTCTCGGAGACCGAGTATCTTGCAGATAAACTATCGGTCCAGCGGAGAAAGCTTGAGCGGGATGTGACGAACAGCAACCTCGATCTACTGGAAAACTTTACGTATCAGCGTCAGATCGACCAATTGACCAGTGACGTTAATCAGGCTGAGATGGCTCTGGAGCGCACCGTGCGCAAAGCCTCAGCCGACGTGATCAGGGCGAAGGCCGATCTTGAGGCCATGGAGCTTGAGTATAACCGTCAAAAAGAGAAATTAAGGAAGACCGAGGATCAGCTTTCGAAAACGACGATATATGCTCCACAGGATGGCATGGTGGTCTATGCAACGAGTTCCGGTGGTGGAAGACGCGGTCCTTTCGACCGTCGAGACCCGATGGATATTGGTGTTGAGGTTTCTGAACGACAGGACTTGATAAACCTGCCAACTGCTACATTAATGAAAGCTGCGGTGGATATTCATGAGACGAGTCTTGAAAAAGTCCGGCTGGGACTTCCCGCGGTGATAACGGTTGAAGCGCTGGCCGGCAAGAAGTTTCTGGGTCGTGTGAATCGTATCGCGCCTTTGCCGGACGCACGAAGTATGTGGGCGAATCCGGACCTTAAAATTTATCCCACGGATATATATCTGGAAGAGGGTGATAGCTCGTTGCGTACGGGAATGAGCTGTAAGGCTGAAATAATCATTGCGCAGTATAAGGATGTGGTGTATATCCCTGTTCAGGCGGTGTTGCGAGTTGCAGGCCAACCGACGGTTTACATTGTCAAGGACGGATCATACACGGAACGTAAAGTCGAAATCGGGCTGGACGATAACAAGATGGTAAGAATTGTCAGCGGTCTCGAAGAGGGGGAAGTTGTCTTGATGACGCCTCCACTGAGAGCCGGTACTATCGAATCCGGCTCAAAGGGCGGGGATATCGAGTTGCCCGATGGCTCCGATACTTTCCAACAGAGGGTGAATCAGAGACTCGAAGAAGCTAATGGTAACGGTGGTACTGCACGTCCGTCGCAGCGATCACAAGGGCAGTCAATGGGTCCCGAAGATGATCGTTCAGGGCAGCCGGGAGGTCCTGATGCTCCCTCGTCAGATCAGATGGAACAGATGCGCAAGCGATTCGAAAATATGTCGCCCGAAGAACGCCAGAAAGAAGCGGAGAATATGAGACAGCGCTTCGAGAATATGTCGCAGGAGGAGAAGGATGCGATGCGGCAGCGTTTTCAGGGCGGCGGAGGCTCAAGGCAGGAACGAGGCGAGAGGCAGGGGGCAGGCGGCCAAAGACCTCGTGGAGCGGAAAGGGATCAATAAATGGCTAAACAAGCTCCATCCAAAAACCACCAGGAAATTGTTAAGCTCGTGAATGCCCGTAAGATCTATCAAATGGGAACAGAGCAGGTCAATGCACTCGCCGGGGTCGACGTCACATTCAACAGGGGGAGCTTCTGGGCGATCATGGGGCCGAGCGGTTCGGGCAAAAGCACCATGATGAATATCCTCGGATGCCTCGACCGTTTGACTTCCGGCTCATATTTTCTTGACGGCAAAGATGTCAGCCGGCTCGACGA
>CAZSOR010000187.1:0-4802 GCA_964608395.1 uncultured Pirellulales bacterium | reverse complement strand
ATCGAGAATCTGCTGCTCCACAAGCTGCGCTCGTTTCTGACCATGTTGGGCGTCGTTTTTGGCGTGGGCAGTGTTGTGGCCATGCTCTCTGTCGGTGAAGGCGCCAGTAAGGAAGCTCTCGAACAGATTCGCAGGCTCGGCAGTAACAATATTATTATCTCAGCGAAGAAATCCGCGGAGGAAGAGGCCACAAGCACCGAGCATTCCCACATGAGCATTTACGGATTGACTTATGAAGATTATCGCAGAATAGCGGAGAGTTTCAGTAGTATTCAACGAACCGCGCCGGTAAAGCTGACACGAAAGGACTCGCGTGTTCGTGAGAGAGCGCTGGAACTGAGAATCGTAGGCACTACACCCGAATGGTTCAAGCTCGTACCTCGGGAGGTTCTTGCCGGGCGCGTGCTTCTTACCTCAGACCAGGAAAAACAAGCCCCGGTTACGGTGCTGACCGAATTCGGCGCTCGCAAAATCCTGGCTACCGAGAGCACGATCGGCCAGACGGTCCGAATGGGCAGCGACCAGTTCGAAGTCATCGGTATCGTCAGAAGCGAAAGCGGGCAAGCAGGAAACATTCAAATTCCCGACCAGGAAGTTGATGCTTATATTCCCATTGAGGTGGCTCGCCGGTATTTCGGCGACATCTTCACGAAACGTACTTCAGGGGGAGACGAACGCGAGATGGTGGAGCTGCACCAAATTATTGTCCAGGTGAATGACCCGAAGAAGGTGGAGGCTGTCGCGGCGGGAATCGAGAGAATGCTGGAACAATTTCATAAGAAAACGGACTATGCCGTGAGCGTTCCTCTGGCACTGATCAAGCAGGCCGAGGCGACGAAGCAAAGATTCAATATCGTACTCGGATCCATCGCCGGCATTAGCTTGCTGGTCGGCGGAATCGGAATTATGAATATTATGCTGGCTTCGGTCACCGAACGTACGCGCGAGATAGGAATCAGACGTGCCATCGGCGCCAAACGCAGGCAAATTGTCATTCAGTTTCTTATCGAGACTGTGGTTCTCTCGACCATGGGCGGTTTAATCGGCCTGGGTATGGGGACACTTATTCCGTTTTTAATTACGTACTTTTCCGGCATGATCACAGTGATAACCTTGAAGGGAATTCTTGTGCCGCTTCTGATCAGTATGACTATCGGAATTCTCTTCGGATTATATCCTGCGGTCCATGCCGCCAAAGTGGATCCGATTGTGGCGCTTCGGCATGAATAGTCCGTTGGCGGATGTGACTTGTTTCGATACGGTCTACGCGTGTCTATAAGAATGAATCATTTGCTTTTCGAAGCATCGCCTTGCCTGACCCACGCTTCATTGAACATCGCGTATTTGATCGTCTTATTCGGCTCATCCCTTCGATCATTATGATGGTAGCTATAAACCACGTGCAGGATATTGCCACGGCCCTGGATGATAGACGGATAGGCACTGCTGGTCGCCGTATTTCTGCCTCGCGTGTCCAGCTCAAGGTGCCGGGTATATTCCCAGCTTTTGCCTTCGTCGGTTGAAATCGAAATCGCCAGGCTGTGCCTGCCGTCTTCCGTATCGTTATACGCCAGGGCCCAGTGACCGTTACTCATAGTGACAACATCGGCTCCCGAGCCGGGGTTGGGCAATTCGGAATCTATCACCGGGCTCCACGTCAAACCCTTGTCTGCGGACGTGCTTACATGAAGACGCTGGGGCGGGGGTCCGTTGTCACGCATGTAGGCAACCAATGTCCCGTCGGCTTTTTTCGCTATGCTTGGCTGGATGTTTCCCGGTGCCACAAGCGGCTCACTGAACCGCCAGTTTTTGCCGCCGTCATCCGTTATGGCCATCAATGAAAAGCTGAATCCGTCGGAGTAAAAGGGGACGATTATCCGGTTCTCATCGACAATCACAGCCTTGTTTTTCGTCTGCCAGCCCATACGCCTGAAATACGGATAACCAAGCTGCTGCTCGGTCGATTGGCCCGAAGAATCGACGAGCCGGCCTTTCCGCATCATATCCTCGCCCTTCGCCTTGGCAAGCAACTCCGCCTTCCATCTGTCTGCTAAGCTGCGCGTTAACAGTGCTGAGATACTGTTGCTCTGAGAAATATATTCTGTATATTCCTTGATTTGTCTTTCAACCGATTTAACGAATCGGTCGCCGGGCTGAATGCCGCGTTCGGCCGGATCACCGGGCTTGACATGCAAAACATCCTGCCATGACCATTCGGGCGGCCCGTCCGGCAACATATAGTTTGTGCTGATACGGTATTTGGGCAGCGAAGTTTCCCACTGGTTTGCTATCACCGTGTACCACATCAGCCAGAGCCGGTCTTGAGAATCAACGAACAGAATCGGATTGATATCCGGAAATCCCGGCACATTTGCCATCACGAAGGTTTTGCTCCAGGTTTCTTCGCCGGCCTTGAGTCTGGCTCCCATGATCGCGACGTCATCCGCCCATCTTTCGCCGGAACCTTGAAACCATGCCGCCAGCAGGTCGCCGTTTGGCAGCTCGACGATTGTCGAGCCGTGAACGTGCTGACTTACAAGAGGAAATATCTCAATGGTCTTACAAACAGCTTCTCCATCCCCGGCAGGTTCATTCGTCCGCGCTAAAGCTGTGCTGGTAGAGTCTCCGCCGCCTGCTGCAAGTATTAGGCAAATAGCAAGTATTGAATATAGCTTGCGAATTGAAATTCTTCCGCTTTCCTTTATTTTGCGTGAAATCCCGGCATAATGTCTATTCATGGCTCAAAAAGCCTCCATTTTTGATTGATAAAGCCGCCCGGCAAACATAAAATCCAAGATGGCATCCTTTCATTTGGCGCTGTGTTTTATAAGGACCAATATTGTATAGCAGATGTTTTGTCAAGCATAATATGGCCTCCGATAGCCCAATAATATAGCAATTTATATTGACATAAAGGGGATCAATCTGTTATAAACAATATTATAATGGTCTATTTATTTCCAGCCTTCGGGCAGACGATATTTATGTAAATCGTCGTGGTTTTTCAGTTTCTAATTCGCAGCCCTTATTGGGCTTTGGAAGGAAGGAGGTAATATCGAGTCATAGATCATTCTGTTGAAAAAGGATGTGGGGGAAAATAAGAAATGTTATTGGTTGCTTTGGCCTATGACCAAAGCCAATTGTCCAAATTTTATAAGGAGGATTACGATGTGTAAAAAAATGATTTATCCCATCTTCTTTATCGTATTAGTGTTGGGTTTGTCAACGGTGTGGGCCCAGGCTATTGAGTGGGATCGTGCTCTCTACTGGGATGATGATTATCCAACGGCCTGGGCTGGAGGTGACACGTCCATACGGGATGGTTTGGAGGCTGCGGGCTACACGGTTCTCGACGCTGCCGAACTCAAGACTTGGATGGATGGTCATATCGCCGACAAAGCCTTAAGCGTAGTTGTGTTCTGTCGAGATTCCGCACCGGACACTGTTGCAGAGAGCATGAATTCAAGTTGCACAATTCGGCAATATCTGGATGCAGGTGGCAAGATTGTGTGGTATGCGGATATTCCTTTCTACTACCAGGGCAGTGCGAACGGCAGCAATACCACATGGGGCGATGCCGGGGGACCCGGCGTGTTGGGATTCAACGCGGCCAGCGCAGCGCGGGACACCAACAACGAGGTGGTTTTTACAGAGGCCGGGATCGCCTGGGGTCTAACCCAAACGTGGACATCGCAACGGCCGACCTCCGCGACCGCAACCGACAATTTTACAGTGTTGGCGACGGATGACGCGGGAAATGCCACGGCATGGGTCAAGCATTACCTGCCGGGCGACAAGTTCCGGGGATTTGTTCGGTTATATGATACCTCAGGTGTACCTCCGAGTGTCGAAGACGTCATGCGTCTTGCTGAATACGTGTCAACGAAGTCGGCAAATCCAAGTCCGACTGATGGCACGATAGTTCGGGACACATGGACGAGTATAAGCTGGTCGGCGGGTGCTTATGCAACATCACATGATGTATATTTCGGCGAAAATTATGATGATGTAGCTGCAGGTACAGGCGATACGTTCTTCGGGAATCAGGCTGATCCATATTTAGTTGTCGGCTTTCCCGGAAATCCTTATCCGGACGGGCTTGTGCCAGGCGTTACTTACTACTGGCGAATTGATGAGGTTGATTCCGCTAATACGTATACAGGTGATATCTGGAGCTTTGTGATTCCGTCCAAGAAGGCTTTCAAACCCGATCCTGTTAATGGTGCCGAATTGGTAGACCTGGATGTTGAGCTTAGCTGGGAATCTGGATTTAATGCTAAATTACACACAGTGTACTTCGGGAACAATTTCGACGATGTGAACAATGCCGTGACCGGTATGTTCGTGGGGCAAACAAGTTATACGCCCGGCACACTTGAACTGGCAAAGACTTATTTTTGGCGGGTTGACGAGTTCGAAGGCCCGGCTACGCATAGAGGCGACGTCTGGAGCTTCACTACTGAGGGCGGCGTCAGCGGCCCGGATCCGGCCAATGGTGCGGTAGACGTAAAACCCACAGTGATTCTTAACTGGAATGCCGGGGCTGTTGCCGCTTCACATGAGGTATATTTCGGCTCAGATGCAGATGCCGTCAGGAATGCCACGAAAAGCTCACCTGAATACAAGGGATCCAAAGCGCTCGGTGACGAAAACTATAGTCCCGGTCAACTCTTGTTGGCTACGAATTATTACTGGCGGATCGATGAAGTCAACAGCGTCAATCCCAACAGCCCGTGGGCCGGCAACGTCTGGAACTTCATGACGAGCGATTTCTTTGTAATCGACGATTTCGAGGATTACGA
>CAZSOR010000186.1:0-9165 GCA_964608395.1 uncultured Pirellulales bacterium | reverse complement strand
GGTTTTTTGCACTTCGCCGGTCATGGGGACGAACCGGACGGGCATCACATTTTCACTTTTTAAATTGCCCTCTTTGTCCTTTGTGATCAGGACCAGATACTGAAAGCCTCTCGGACTGCCGTAAGGCAATATCATTCGGCCTCCCGGCTTGAGCTGCTCAATCAGCGGCTCAGGGATACGTCCGGCGGCGGCCGTGCCGATTATCGCATCGAACGGGGCATGCTCCGGCCAGCCGAAAAATCCATCGCCCGCCCTGGCGAACACGTTCGGGTAGCCAAGCTTCTTCAGGAGCTTTTTCGCGCTAACGGCAAGTTCTTCGACAATCTCGATGGTATAAACCTGCTGTGCAATCTCGGCGCAGACCGCGGCCTGGTAGCCCGAGCCGGTGCCGATCTCCAGAACGACCGAATTCGGATCGAGATTCAGGGCCTCGGTCATAAAGGCCACGATGTACGGCTGGCTGATGGTCTGGTCATAATCAATTGGCAGCGGGCGGTCGGCGTAGGCATAACGCTGCTCTGTCGATCGGACGAAAACGTGCCGGGGCACAACTCGCATCGCTTTGAGGACGTTGGGGTCCTTGACGGCCCGCGCCTCGATTTGCCGGCTAACCATTCTTGCCCGCTCTTCAACGCGTTCGGCAAAGGCCGGATGCTTGTGGACGGGACGCAGCGGTTTCTTTTCGTTCGGATCTCCCGGCTTTTGTTCGGGTGGCAGGTTCGGCTCCGTGGCCGTCTGATTGGTATCAGCCTCCTTGTCCTGCATTGCAAAAACGGACTTTGGTTCCGTTGTTGTATTAGTGGCAAAAATAATTACTAATAGCCCAAGCAGTATCAATAAAAACAGAAGCACATAGATCCGCTTTTCGCTTGTCCTGGGATATTCTTCAAATATTTTCTCAGCCATCTCTTCCTCAATTCTTCTTTATATGAGCGGCACAATGATATCCCGGTTGTCGGCAATGAATATTATACCATATCCGTGAAAGGCAGCCGCAACTGAATCTTCTTAAAAAATACGTTTTTAAGATTTTTGAAGGCCGTTTTCGTATGCAGCAGCGGCGAGATATTGCGGGTCTTTCATCAAGTGCTAATCATCGTTCGGCGGCCATTTTTCCAATATAAATACCAAAAATTTGTAAAAAAAGCCCTTGCATATACGATAAAAACACCTATAATTCGATAAAAATATCGCGTTAATCGTAGCGTAAACTCGGAATCCGGGATATAAATTACGCGATACGAATATGCGGGCGTAGCTCAGTGGTAGAGCGTCACGTTGCCAACGTGAATGTCGTGAGTTCAAATCTCATCGCCCGCTTTGTTTGGGTCGTTGGTCGATAGTATTTAGTCGTTTGAGCGGTTTTACACGACTGAAGTTGTATTAAACCCTCTTTTGCTAAAACGACGGCTAAATACCAATGGCTAAATAGTATCGGCGAGTCACCGGCTAAATGTAGTTTGGCATTGGTCTCCGATACGTTTAGGTCCGGCACCTGTCAGGTATGAATTTGTGCTGCTGATAGGCGCAGGATTGAAAATCACGAAGACCGGGCTAAGGGAATTGTTTCCCTGATGCCTTTTTTGTTTATTGATTTAAGGTTTTACAAAACCGTAGGGAGCATGGAAATGGCTGACGAAGAAAAATCCGAAGCAATGACGGAAGAAGAAACTACTGAGCTGAAGGAAGAGCAACCCGAAGCACAGAAGGAAGAAGAAACTACTGAGCTGAAGGAAGAACAACCCGAAGCACTAAAGGAAGAAGAATCTCCGGGGCCGAAAGATATAGTGACTATCGAAGAAGCGGGCCCCTGCAAAAAGAAAGTCACCATAGAAATAATTGAAGAGAAAATCAAAAAGGCCATAGACAAACAATATGAGGACCTGGGTAAAGAAGCCCTTGTGCCGGGCTTTAGAAAAGGTCGAGCACCCCGCCGGCTCCTCGAGAAGAGATTCGGCAAAGAGACAACAGAGCAAATAAAATTGACCTTATTGGCCGATTCGGGCAAGTCGGCGATTGAGGAAAACAAGCTGCAAACCATCGGCGAGCCGGACATTGACTTTGAAAATATCGAATTGCCTGCCGAAGGCTCGCTAACGTTTGATTTCGAGGTTGAAGTACGTCCGGAATTCGACCTGCCGAAGCTCGAAGGCATTCCGGTTACCAGGACAAAGCTCGAGGTTACGGACGAGCAAATCGACAGA
Organism: uncultured Pirellulales bacterium; assembly: GCA_964608395.1. Classification (GTDB taxonomy): domain Bacteria; phylum Planctomycetota; class Phycisphaerae; order Sedimentisphaerales; family Anaerobacaceae; genus JAFGPJ01. The sequence continues at coordinate 6,961 of CAZSOR010000186.1, read as the reverse complement.
GAGATTGAGCAGATGCAGAGATGGTCCGGTGTATGGACGCCGCGAGAAGAAGGTTCTGTCGAGCTTGATGACCAGATTATTGCCGATGCGGTTCTTAAAATAGATGGAATTGAAGAAGAACAGAAACTGGACAACGTCGAGATATATGTAAGACAGAATGGTTTTGTCGGGGAAATACCCGTTGAGAAGCTCGATGAGCTGCTGGTCGGGACCAAGGCGGGTCAAGCCAAAGAAACGAGCGTAGAAGTACCGAAGACTTTTTTCAGAGAAGAATATCGCGGCAAAAAGGTGGATATCCAGATAAGCATCAAAGATATTAAATGGCTAAAACCTGCTGAGCTGGACGAAAACCTCCTAAAGCGGTACGGCGTCGAAGATAAAGATGAACTGCGGGAAAAAATCCATGATACCCTCCATGGCCGACTGGAAACACAAGGCCGAACGGAGATGACCGAGCAGATTTTCGAGTATCTGCTCGACAAAACCGATTTAGACCTGCCGGTAAATGTTGTTGCCGAGCAGGCCAGCAGTGTGCTGCAAAGACAATATACAAATTTGCTCATGCGGGGACTTTCCCGCGAGCAGATCGGCGAGCAGGTAGAGCAGCTTCAGGCCGGCAGTGAACAGCAGGCCGAACAACAGGTAAAAACTTTCTTCATTATGGATAAAATTGCCGATAAGCTCGAGATTGACGTGAGCGAAGAAGAAATCAACGGCCATATCGCTCAATTAGCCATGAAGGGAGGACAGCGGCCCGAGAGGATGAGAGACGATATGGAACGCAACGGCTCGTTAGCCCAGCTATCTTTGGAGGTACGCCAGGATAAATGCATTGCTAAACTGCTCGAAACGGCGGTAATAACCGAGAAAAAGCCTGAGAAAGCTAACAAAGCTAAAAAAGCTAAGAAACCAGTAAAAAAAGCTACTAAAAAAGTAGCTAAAAAATCAGCCGAACCTGAGGAAAAACAATCCTGAAAATATATAATGTCGGCTAAGTTAAGGGAGTAATGAATGTCTATCGAGCATCGAGCACAACATATTACGAACGGATTCCACTTAGCTAATCATTGCAAAATGGAGACCACAAATATGGACGTTTACAATCAACACGGCCAGTATCAACGCTATCGCCAGATGAGCCTTGATGATATGCTGCTTGAAAACCGCATCGTCTTTTTGATAGGGGAAATATCATATCAAAGAGCGGCCGAAGTCATCATGAAAATGCTGTATCTTGACAACCTTAAGCGCAGCAGCGAAATCAGCTTGTACGTCAATTCTCCCGGCGGCAGCGTGGACGATACAATGGCAATTTACGATACTATGCGGTTTGTCAGCTCTCCGATTGCAACCTATTGCATCGGCAGAGCACAATCCGGAGCCGCCATAATACTGGCAGCCGGAACAAAAGGCAAACGGCACGCCCTTTCCCACGCCAAAGTCATGCTGCACCAGCCATGGGGTGGAGTTAGCGGCCAGGCAGCCGACATCAAGATACAGGCCGAAGAGATACTCAAGGCTAAAGCCATGATAAATGAACTGCTCGCAAAACATTCCGGGCAGCCGGTCGAAAAAATCGCCGCTGAGACTGAAAGAGACAGGTATATGACTGCCGATGAGGCTCACGAATACGGCCTTATCGATGAAGTGCTAAAAGAAGAAGAGGATAAAGAAAACAAAGACGAGAAAGACAAGAAGTAAAAACGTAATACGGGGAAATTAAACATGAGCTTAAATCAGAATCTGGTGCCAATAGTCATTGAGAAAAGTGGCCGAACGGAACGTGCCTACGATATTTATTCAAGATTGTTGAAAGACAGAATCATCTTTCTCGGCGGGCCGATTGATGATGCTACTGCTAATTTAACAATCGCCCAGATGCTCTTCCTGAGCAATGAAGATGTGAAGAAGGACATTCACTTTTATATTAATTCGCCCGGCGGCGCGATCACGGCGGGGCTTGCCATCTATGATACGATGCAGTTTTTACGCTGCGAAGTAGCGACGTATTGCGTCGGGCAAGCGGCAAGTATGGCAGCGGTGTTATTGGCCGGCGGCCATTCGGGTAAGCGGTTCCTGCTGGCCAGCAACCGAGTTCTTCTTCATCAGCCGCTGATCTCAGGGCAATTGATCGGACCGGCTACCGACCTGGAAATCGAAGCAAAAGAAATATTACGGCTGCGTGCTCGCCTTTACGATATATTGGCCCAGCATACGGGCCAAAGCACCGAGAAAGTCGAAAAAGACTGTGACCGGAATCTCTGGCTTGACGCTGCCGAAGCGATCGAATACGGTTTGGCCGACAGGATACTGCAAAAGGCGCCCGAAATCGTCAGGGACCAGGAACCGGAGCAAGAATAATGAATGCCCAATGTCCAATATTAAAAATTAAATACAAAAAATCAAAATTGCGAAATAATCGTAAAGCGATAATGACTTCGTTAATTTTGCTTTTTGCTTTTTGCTTTTTGATTTTTCCGCTCACTGGTTGTGCAACTCCTAATGATAAAGAATCGCCGGCTGTGCAGATAGAACAATTGACGCAGGAGAAAACACAGCTACAAAAGCAAATCGAACAGTCCGAGAGCGAGAACAAGCAGCTCAAGCAACAAGTACAGGTCCTGTCCGGGTTGCCCGAAGAAGTAAAGCTCGAAAACCTCAATCGGCTTGAGAGTGTCAAGATTGGCAGGTATACAGGCTTCTTCGACAAAGACGATGATGGTAAGAAGGAAAAGCTGATTGTCTATATACAGCCGGTCGATGAACAGGGCGACACGATAAAGGTAACCGGCACCGTGGACGTCCAGCTATGGGATCTGAACAAAACGAACGGCCAAGCCCTGCTCGGTGAGTGGAAAGTAGAGCCGGGTGAGCTAAAAAAGCTCTGGTTCGCAACGATGGTAACCATCAACTACAGATTGACATTCGACGTAGCCGACCAAATTGAGAGCATGGAAGAACCATTAACGGTCAAGGTAACCTTCACAGATTACATGACCGGCAAAATCTTCAAAGAACAGAAAGTCATTAAAGCCCCTTAGAAATAGAACAATATTTCTAAACGGGACAAGCCTTGATTTAAGCAACTCGCTCGACAGGAGCGTCACTCTACTGTACAAGCTTATTGGCTGATGATCTGCACTGCGCCTACCAAAACGCACCGTGCGGTATCGCCATACTCCGGCGTTACAACGACATTCCATGCCCCAGGCTCGGCGCCATCCAGATCGATCTGGCAGGTGATCGTGTTCTCGTCCACAACCACAATGTTGGTCGCGTCAATTCTCGTGTCGTTGTCCCGGAATACAACCAGCTCGGAGTCAATGTTAATCAGCCGCCGATCAGCACCGTTGGAGTTTGTCTGGAAGAACTCGATTTCTTCTCCCGCGTTATTTTCATAGTAATCGAGGACTAAATAATAACTTCCCGCTGCCGGAAAGTCGAAGGTCATCGTGCCGTCTGTTCGATTTTGCGTCACGTCAGTTGTCGCCGGATTATGAGGATCCGCATATTCCCCGACAAGCTGGCCGTCTATCCACAAGCTGAATCCATCGTCACAATTCACGCCGAAATACCGCTCTGACGGAGAAGGAGCATAAACATAACCCGTAAATCGCACAGCGAAATTGTCGGCACCCCTTTGGAACGGCGGTGCGAATCTATATTCGTTGGAGGTGAATAACCCATGACTACCCGTATTCCAGAGGTTGATCCATTCATGAACTGCATGGATGGGATTGCCAACACCGCGAGCCGTATCATCCAGCAGAAGTGTCGCTGCGTCAATTCGGTCAAAGGCCTGAGTGCTCTGGACGTAAAGGGCATCAAAACCGACCTCTTCCGAGAGTAGGGTTAGCGCCACTGAGGTGGCCGATCCCGGCTCAAAGCCGCTTCCGTTTATCGTAAACTGTACCGTACCATCATTATACACCTGATTAGGTGTTACCGAGGTAATCACACAAGGCATGATGCGGGTTACCGTAATGGAATCCGCAGCACCGGTTACGGGATTTCCAACACCGTTGAGGCCCTGAACATTGAGCAGATTCGCCCCTTCTGCGATTTCGACATCCACTTCGAACACGCTGCTGCCCGAAAATTCTACCGGCAGGGATGTGCCGTTGACCGAAATCCCCGCTACCTCTATCGGGGCAACACCTTTGATCGTTACCGCCGATGCCGATGTAAAGAAATCGGCCCCGCTGTTGGTCGTTATCTCGAAGGTCAGAGAATACGGGATCTGCGTTAAGATATAGCTTCGGCGGTCTCGTACGAACCGTTTGATAGAGTCCCTTCGGCCGCTGTCTTGACCATTGGCGGATAAAACATTAGCCGCGTCATCCAGAAACTTATCGAAGTCCGTCGGCGGGTTGGCCGTCCCGTACGAGGTTTGCCATGGGCCGTTCACCAACTCCGCGAACGCCTGCAGGTACATCCTCTCGTACTTGGGATAGTTTATAAACTGATTGACTTCCGGGAATTGACCGGCGTTCAAGGAGAACAGGTCAGTGTTGGCTCCATCGCCCGACCCGAGCGTAAAGTCTATGTCCCATGGCAGCAGATACCATTTACCCTCCGGCAGGGCATAGTAGAAAAAGTTATTCTTGCCTCGGCGGTATCCGTAGCTGTCCCAGTCACCAACGGCGTGGCGGATCGCCAGGACCCTTGCCATGTATTCAGGGTGAATGACCGATTCGATGTTACTCTCATACAATGTACTGCTTGAAGGTGTATTAAACGCAGCGGCGAAATCCAAAAGATGGTCCCAGTTGTCGTTCTCGCGATGCGACCGTTTTTCGAATCCCCAGCGATATGTCTCCTTGAGCCGCGGGTGACTTGAGTCGTATTTCAAGCCTTCATCATAGTTCGAGAATCCCGTACCATCAGCCGTGTACTCGAAGTAGTCGTCTATCTTATGAATGTAACCCTCAGTATCGTTAGGAAACCATCCACGAATATAGTCGCCGTCGATCTTCTGGACGTCCTCGTAGTTAGAGTGGGCGTTCCCGTTGATAATCGGCCGCACATACTCCTGCGTCGAGAACTGCAGGCCCATCTGCTGATAGAACCAGTATGATACGCGTTCCTGGAGCGGGCCGCGGTTGCCCCCCTCGGTGTTGTCGAGATTTATTTCCTCAAGGCCGCGGAATTTCCGGTCCGGATTAAAATTGATACGGTAGGCGTAGCGGCCGCGAGGATCGCGGCCCGCCCCACTGCGGAGAAACGGGCTGCCGCGGAAGCGGATGCCGACATTGTAGAAAACCTCGCTGTTGTTGTAGACGAACGTGCAATCCATCAGTTCGTTCGAGAGATTGGCACGCGAACGAAACGTGCTGATTACATCATCGGACAGCCAGATTCGGTATGTCGCTAAGCTGGTATTCGGCCGAGAATCTCCTACGCGAACCAGGCAGGTTCGGTCCGGCACATCCGCCGACGGATCCAGTTTAGTCGGAAACCGGGTTGACGCCGAACCGTCGGAAGCCTCGATATAAAACGCCCGCATTGTGCCGCTGGAAGCACCCGGAATCGAAGCCGTATAGATTCCATCTCCACCAATCGAATCATAGCCGGAACCGTTGTCGACCATAGGCATACTTCTGAGTATTCCGCTGCCTTCTGAGCGATAGAACAGAGTAACTGTTCTCACGCCGTCGTTGTCGGCAACGCGGGCTGTAACGATAATCGGCTCACCACTGGCCGGCAGAACGGGCGCATGCTTCACGTCGAGAATGTCGGGTCCCCGATTGGACAAAAACGCCGTGTTTTGCCTGCCCGGCGTGCCCAGGTTCAGGGGCATTGTCAGCTCGAAAGAATGAGCCGGCCGGGGCGGTTGAGTGGGCGAACGGTCGCTCGTCGTTCGCAACAGAAGAAACCGGGTTCCACGCAGCCACCGGGCCCAGCCGCTAAACGTCACCGTACTCGCACTAACACTGCTAATTGACTGATTGATTCTATTTGCCCCGGGGTCGCCGTGCCCGGTCGAAATCAGGTGCAGTGACCGAGCACCGGAACGGCGATCTTCAGTAGTCACGAAAGAGCGAACGTGATTGCCGAGAATCCGCCAACCGGACTCGCCACTCTCGAAGCCGTCGTTGTCAAGGCGGCTCGTACCGCCGATATTCAGTTCGAGGTCGTCGATTAGCACCTCACCGCGATTGAGGAGAATTAAATCGAATGTTCCGACACGACTGTGAGAGTACCTGTTATCATTTCCGCTGATGGTAAACGAGAACTGTTCCCATCCGGTTTTGCCGCTCTCGTCGCTGTCGGCCCAGGCGTTAGGTGTTCCGTTGTCGCTGTCAGGATCGCGCAGCTCCAGGCTTGCTCCCTGGCCGTCGGCCCAGCTCGGCCACCGGCCTCCGTCGTAATAAGTCACCTCATCGGCCGTAATCATTAGTACTTCGACGTCGCCGCTGAGCGGATCCACGTCGTTATACGGATACGACAGCCGGATACGCTCGCTGTGATCATCGAGCCCACCCGTATAGGGCCCGAGAAGATTCGAACCGATATTAAGATTGTCATAAACACCCGCGATATAGTCCGGGTCCTTTGCCACCACAATATACGAGTCCGGCCGTATTTCCGTGCCGGTCTCGAATGTGTAGGTAATGCCGTCGGTGAAAGTCCAGCCCGCAAGTGAGACCGTGCCGGTGCCGCGATTATACAGCTCGATATACTCGTAGCGTTCGTCCCGCGTGCCGTGATGATACATAATTTCGTTTATTACGATGTCGTTTATCGCCGGCCGGGCGTTTGGCCCGCCAAACGTTGCCGAAGTCAGGAAGCAGAAAGAGTCGGACCCGTCCGGTAATCGCCCGAACGTCACTTCCGGCTCCATTGCACCATAACTCACCGCGTCCAGCACGCGAACCGGTAGGGGTACTGTCTCATCAGTGGCAGCCGTCACATAAATTGTCTCGCCGGAAGCCGACAATCCGAATCCGAACTCGCCTTC
>CAZSOR010000185.1:2958-9294 GCA_964608395.1 uncultured Pirellulales bacterium | reverse complement strand
ATCTTCGCACGCGAGGGAATGGCCACGTACTACAATCCCGAGGACCGCTCGATTGACTATGTGCCGATAGGAGCCGGAGCGGCCGATTTTCGTATCGTTGTCCTCGATACCGGCACGGACCGCCCCGGCTTGGAAAAATCGACCTACGCTATCCGAAGGGACGAATGCGAAAAACTCGTTTCGATATTGCAGAAGGCGGGCCACGAGATTTCCTGCCTCGCGGATATCAAAGACGATGAGCTCTACGAACAGATTATAGGCGAATTCGGGGCAAAATATCCGGATTTGTGCGACCGGCTCAAGTATATTTTCGGCGCACAGAAGCGGTTCTACAAAATGCTCAAAGCATGGAAAGCCGGTGACATCGAAACCGTCGGGCAGATATTCCGGGGCGACGGCCTCGGGCTTCGCGACGATTACAAGATATCCGGCCCGGAACTCGAAACGATGTGCGACATAGTCAGAACGGTGCCGGGGGTTCTGGGCGAGCGGATGCTGGGAGGCGGCGACAAGGGGGCGTCCGGCGCGCTGGTTTGCGCCGAATCCGTCGAGGCGGTGAAAGCCGCGGTCGATACCGCCTATCCGCGAAGCTGCCCCGATTTCGCCGGGAAATATGCCGTCCACGTTTGCAAAGTTGTTGACGGCGTAAGGGTTTACGAAGGCCTGCTGTAAGAGGGATGGTGGCGATTTATGTCAGAAGGATGCTCGTCATCGGCAAAGGGCAAGTTCGAGGCAGAGGTTTGTTCCAACAGGCGGATCGGCCCCGGATTCCATCGGCTCAGGCTTCAGTTCACGCAAGATGGTGCGGAGGCTTTTGCCAATTTCGAGCCGGGACAATTCGCACAATTCGACCTTTCAAAAACAGCCCTGCCTTCGCCGGACGCCGTGCCGGAAGAATTGCGTGATGCCTCCGGCCGGAAGATTCTGCTACGACGGCCTTTCAGCTTTGCCGAAGTGACTCCCGACGGCGATAATACGTTCGCCGAGCTTCTCTATTGCGTAGTCGGGCCAGCCACGCTGCGAATGACGACTCTATCGGCTGGCGATCATATCGGCATCATCGGACCTCTGGGGCGTGGTTATCAAATCCCGGACGGCAAGAAAATGGTCCTTCTGGTCAGTGGCGGAATGGGTACGCCGCCGCTGCAGCACCTGGCGCAGAGCCTTACGGCTCGCAATGACAGCATCGACGTTGTCTCGCTTGCGGGCGCCAAAACTGCTGAGGGGTTGCCCTTCGAGGGCCGGCTGGACGAGATTTCACAGACACTCGGATTCTCCGTACCTGAATTCGCCAAATACGGCATCGAATCGCTGATCGCAACCGACAACGGATCAGTTGGTTACCACGGGCTTGTAACCGATTGCCTTTCCGAATGGCTCGATAAATCCGATATAGCCGTTGATGATATGATTGTTTGCGCCTGTGGACCCGAGCCGATGTTAGCAAGGGTCGCGCAAATCGCCGCCGAAAAGAACATCGATTGCCAGGTCAGTATGGAGCGGAGAATGGCCTGCGGCATCGGCCTGTGCCAGAGTTGTGCCGTCGAATGCAAAGTTAGCGATTCAAACGAAACCATCTACAAAATGTGCTGCCAGGACGGCCCCGTCTTCGACGCCAAAGAAGTCGTCTTCTAATCTCCATCCTATTCTTCGGAAGTTTCTGTTCTCAGTTTCCGTATACTTTCAAGCTGCAGGACAGCGGCCTTGTCTTGCGGGCGATTCATCGCTCTTTTTGTTTTAATCAAGGCATCCAAACTCAGTACCCGGATTTTCATATCTTCAACTTCAATAAGCTCACTTTCCTGTTTGGCTCGATTATAATCGCCCAGACCGTCAATGAAGCTCAGGCAGTCTAACTGGCCATTCTCCGTATCGAGATACAGATTCTTGAATTGCACGCACGTTTTATCCGTCAGCTTCAGTTTCTTTCGATTCGGTGTCATTCGATGCACAGGGTCCAAATCAGAGATGGCTTTTTGCAGTGCGAGCAGATTAGCAGGCGAAAAATCACAGCAGATGTCGATGTCCTGGGTCACATAGGTGCACCCGTGAGCAACGCCCGCAAATCCCCCCACTATTACAAAGTCCACCCCGTTATTAACCAGCCTCTCAAGCAGGTTGACAAAATCGTTGCTCACAGTCGTTTTGCTTTCCTGAGTTTCTTTGCCGTATTAAGTGCGATTTGGTGTCGTTTGATTCGGTCTGTCACGCTTCTTCGAAGATTGTCGGCGAGCATGGAAACATCTATCCCATAGTCAGTCGCAGCCTGGATTGGGTCCATTTGCCGGGAGTTGTTCATACGTTTGGCGTTCTTGTTTGACTTTCTTGCCATAAACCGAATTATAAACGTCTTGATGTGTGATATCAATAAGAAAATCCCCGGGGCAGGCCTGGGGCCTGGGGGCTAAACGAACCACGAGTCACGAGTCACGAGCAACGTATCAAGCCACCGCGGCGGATTCGTCTTCGTATTCGCCGAATCGGACGCTTATCTTCTTGCTCACTCCGCGGACCTGCATCGTGATGCCGAACAGCACATCGGCGATGCTCATTGTGCGCTTGGCGTGTGTGATGATTATGAACTGAGAGTCCTTCTGGAAATCCCGCACCAGCATATTGAAACGCTCATTATTCGCTTCATCCAGGGCTGCATCAACCTCGTCGAGGAAACAGAAAGGTGACGGCTTGGCCTTGAATACCGAAAACAGCAGTGCCAGTGCTGTCATCGATTTTTCGCCACCGCTCAGCAGCGATATACTTCTCGTCTCTTTGCCGGGCGGGCGAGCTATTACCTCTATGCCGGCATCGAGAATATCTTCGGCATCCTCGAGTATCACATCCGCTTTGCCTCCGCCGAACAGCTTACGGAAGATTTCCTGGAAATGTCCCCTTATTTCCTCGAACGTTTCCTGGAATTTCTCTCTGCTCTTTTTGTTCAGGCGGTTGATTAGCTGCTGGAGTTGCCCCCTGCTGCTGTTAAGGTCCTGGACCTGTGTGCTCAGGAACTCGTGCCGATTCTCGAGGGCTTCCTGCTCGTCGATAGCGTCGACGTTTACGTTGCCGAGCCGTTCGATCTTGCCCCGAAGCGTGGCTATTTCTTCTCTTATCCCCTCCCAATCGACTTGCTGGTCGGTGTAGTCCTTATAGGCCTCAGCCAGATCGATCTGCAACTCATCCCGGACCCTCTCAATCAGGTCCTGATGCCTTACCTCCAACTGGCTCAATTCTATTTTTAGCTCATTGGTCATTTGCTCGGTCCGGCCTTTCTCGGCACGTTTGACCCGAACAAGCTCCTCAGTTTGCTGTTTTTCTTCGGACAATCTTTGCAGTTCTTTTTGCAGCAGCCGGCTGTTCTCCTGGTTCTTCTCTTTTTCAACGAAAAGTTCCGAAACCGATGCTTCGCAGTTAAGAATATCCCTCTGAGCGTCCGTCAATTGCTCGGCGCAGTTTGCCGTTTCCTTCTCGGTGGCGCCGGCAGCCGTCCGGTTCTCCTGAACCTGGCTGTTCAGGCTGAAGATTGCCTGTTTTAATGCCTTGCTTTGTTCGGTAATCTGCCCCAGGGCAATCTTCAAATCGGTCAGCTTGTCCGACAACGCCTGCTGCTGCTGTTTTTGTTCGGAGTGTCTTGTTTGAAGCTGTTCTATGTGCTCGGTTCGCTGGTTGTTCACGACCTCCAGCTCATATAATTTCTGCTTCGAGTCATATTCCTTCTGTACCGACTGGGCTATCTGCTCGGCCAGCAGATCGATTTCACTGGCTATCAAGGGCTCTTCTTCTTTGAGCCGCTTTACATTCTGTTCTATAACGCTGAGCTTGGAGCTTACCTGCATCTGTTCGGTATTCGCTTCATAGACCGCAGTTCTCAATTCCTTGCACAACTTATCCAGGTGAATCTTCGTCTGGTAGTTTTTCTCAGTCTGGTTTTCAATCGCTTCTATTTCCGAGGTTATATTTGCGATGGTATCCTGTAATTGACGCAGCCTGCTTTTACGTGATATCAAGCCTGTCGCCTTGCCAAGCGGCCCGAGTTTTATCACCCCATCGGTGCTTACGAATTCGCCCTTCAAAGTGACACACTTGTAACCTTTTGCCCCGTGGCCGGCCAGTTCGGCGGCCTCATTCAGAGAATCAACAATCAGCGTCTTGCCGAGCAATTTCCAAGCCAATGGTGCGTACTTGCCGTCGAATTTGACAAACTCGACGAGCCTGCCTTTCACACATTCGTATTTCGACAAATCGTTGCTGTCCACGAAAGGCTCGGTTTTATCAAGACATATAAAATTCACTCTGCCGTCAAGAGCCTGGATTTGTTCGCTGTCGGCCAGCATTCTGCTCGTATTGTTTATCACTAATGAGTCGGTCTGGCCTTCGAGGACGGCTTCGACGGCATTGGCGTATTCAACGTCGGCTTCTATGATATCGGCCAGCATTCCTTCGACATAATCGAATCTGTTGTTTTCAACCGACCGATTCTGCAGGATGCTTTTGACGCCCGGCTTAAGACCCTCACAGCGTTTTTCCATATCAGTCAAAATTGCCAGCTCGCTGTTCAGCGCACTTGCCGCCTCTTTGCTGTGGGCCAGCCTCTTGTTGTCCTCAGCCAAAGACTCATCGAGCTGCTCGGAATTTTTACGTTTGGATTCCAGACTGTTATTTAAGTCGCTCAGCACTTTTTCAATATCATCCAAACGAGCGCTGTGCTGAGCTTTTTCGGTCAGCAGTTCCTCCAATTCGGCGCGGGCGGTCTGGGCCCTGCCGGCAAGGCGGTCTTTCTGACTGGATAAATTATTCCGATAGATCGAAATGCTCTGGACCTCGTTATGAAGCTGCGCGGTCCTTCTGACTATATCGATAATTCCTGACTTCTCATCTTCAAGCTGTGCTTCAAGCGAGGTACATTCGGCGTTTACTTTCTGGATAGCCGCCGCTACCTGCTCGACATTACGGCTTTTCTCTTCGAGCATCTTTTCACAGTCCGCCGACTCGGCCTTGTACCTGGCGGAATTTTCCTCGAAGACGCTCATCTGCTCCCGCAGCTTTTCGATTTTTTCCGACGCGGATTGCTTCCTTTCCTCCAGCTCCGTAACCCTCGCCCTCAAAAAATCGATTCGCTGAAGTTTCTGCTCGATTTTGCTCTGAACGGAGACAAGACTGTTTCCGGTGCTGCTTAGCTTGTGCTCGGTCTCGATTATTTCCTCGCCGAGCCTGCTTAGCAAAGTATCTTCTTTTGCCACTTCGGCCGACAGGCTCTCGAACTGCTCGGTTACCTGACCGAGAGCCTCCTGCTTTTGGCTTATCTGCGTTCGATGCTTCGCGTATTCGACCAGCGAGTAATTCACCTGCAGCTCTTTGAGCCTTTGGGTATATTGCAGGTAGTTTCTCGCCTTGCCCGCCTGGAGTTTAACGCTCCGCAGCCGTTTGCCGACTTCGCCTAAAATATCCGCAAGCCGGAGCAGGTTTTGTTCGGTTCGTTCCAGTTTGCGAAGTGCTTCTTTTTTATGCGCCTTGTACTTGCTTATACCGGCGGCTTCTTCGAATATGAATCTTCTGTCGGTCTTCGACGCACTTACCAAATGCTCAACCTGTCCCTGTTCAAGAATCGAATAGGCCTTAGTACTCACACCGGTGTCCATAAACAGTTCGCGGATATCTTTGAGCCGGCAGACTTTATTGTTTATCCGGTACTCACTCTCTCCGCTTTTATATATCTTTCGTGTTATTTGTACTTCGTCAGCCTCAATCGGGAGCTGTCGTGCTCCGACGCCGTCAGAATTTGACATAACCAGGCTGACTTCAGCCGCCCCCAGAGGTTTTCTGCTGGTGCTGCCTCCGAATATTACATCCGCCATCTGCCCGCTTCGCAGGCTTTTAACGCTCTGCTCCCCGAGGACCCACTTTATCGCATCGACAACATTGCTCTTGCCGCATCCGTTGGGTCCGACAATGGCTGTTATCGGTGAATCGAAAACAAATTCCGTCTTGTCGGCAAAACTCTTAAATCCGTTTAGTATAACCTTTTCAAGTCTCATCTATTATTCCTGGTGTAAACGTCCGGTAACTATTTCTAAAAAACTCAAGCCATGCTAATTAATCCAATTACGCAATATTGTTATCGGCCGAAGGTTTGTCATTTCTTGATATTTAGGTCGATTTTTGGCATGGTCCCGGCATGAAATTCCGCTCTCACAACACCCTTGTCACACATCTGTTTCAAAAGGACTGCCGCATCCGCATAGGAGACGCCCAGGCCGCCGCGTCCCTTCTCGCCCTCTTCAATGGGCTCGTCACAGAGTGTTCTGATAATATCACCGAGTTCGAAGGAGCTTTTCAATTGTG
>CAZSOR010000185.1:0-2858 GCA_964608395.1 uncultured Pirellulales bacterium | reverse complement strand
TCCTGCGTTATGGCAACATCGTCTAATTTTCGCAATTGCTCGTACGCAGCTAACCTGATCCGAAAATCATCATCGCGCAGCAGTTTCCGCGAGATCGAGACCGCATCGTTCCGCTTTGCTCCGATGGTAATCGATTCCAAAGCCTCTACTCTGTAAGCTGAATCTTTTTCCTGTGCAATCCGCCTGAGAGCCACCAGGCCAGTGTCACTGCCCAGGTTGAGCATACATCTGGCCGCGTGCAGCCGAATCTCCTCGTCGGGTGAATCCAACAAAACACCGAGCTCGTCCAGACATTCATTGCCGATGGCCTCAAGAGCAACCTCGCTCGAATATTTGTCCCCGGAACCGGAAAGTCTTTTTACATAAGCCCTTATTCTTTTGCTGTTAATTGCCGGTTCCTGTGTAAGAAACATTGCCGCGACTATTGAAATGAATCTTTGTCTCTGCTCTTTATATTTAGGCGGCACGATAAATTCGATCCTGTCGGATAATACCGCCTTTGCTGCAGCATCGCTAAAACGCCCGTTTATGCGGTTGCGAATCCGGTTTGCCATTTCAAAATCAGGCTTGTGGAGCGAGAGAATAATCTTGTACTCGTCAAGAACCTTTCCTCCGGCCATGATATGCCCCGTCCTTTTATTGATTGCCGAATCGTCAATCTTGTCTATATAGACCGGCCCCTCCGCATCAGCCAAAATTCTTGTATTTACACCGAAGCTTCCCAACATTTTCAGTTCGGCCGTAAAAAGCCGACCGCCATCAAGAGAAGTTGTCTGTGTGCTCGGTAATGCTGTTACTCTAACGTCGAAGTACTGGTTTTTCGAAGCAACTGCCGGTATCACCCCCTCAACCGAGACTACTGCAGTATCGGGACTGTCGATGAATTTATCGACATCCAGCCCGCTGTTCGCAGGCAAATGCCTTAGAATATATTGTCTAAGATAGTCCCTTACCTGTGGCGGGCATTCTGCAGAACCGGCCCTTTCAAGCCCCACTACCAGGCCTAACCCTTCAACGGGAACCGGTTCAGGGGCCGAGACCTTGGCTAATGAGCCGATTGTGGCGCCCAAACCTTCCGTGGATGCAAAATCCTGCCCCTCCCTGCCGGCATGGCTCTGCCCACCGCAGCCGCCTACACAATAGATGGTGAGCAACGCTGCTATTACAAGAACTGTTTTTCGACAAATCATGTTCATATAGCCATGCACCTCAAAAAGGCTGAATATGCAGTGGAGAAAGCTGCCCAATATTATGCCTTCAAAACAATAATGTCAAGCCGAATTTCGTGCCTTTTTTCAGATCGATTCTCGATGCAGGTTACTGATTCGGCCAAATCATCCAAAACTTCGCTTTAAGCTGCCGCCCGCAGCGTAAGTTTACCGCTTCTTTTTAGTTGCCTTAAACGCTATTTCGATAATCGGCCGTAGTTTTTTGGTCCACACTTCATATCCCTTATCGTTCAGATGCAGTTGGTCTTTCAGAAAGAATTCGATGTTTGGCTTGCCGTCGCTGCTTAACAGCGGCGTTGCCGAATCGAAGTAGAACAGCCGGTCATTCTTCCCTGAGAAATCCTTAATCATCATGTTCGCTTCATTCATCACCGGCCAGAGAGACCATCTGCTCCGGCTCGGTTTGATACCCACAAAAATAATCCGGGTTCCCGGCAGCCCGGCGTGGACCAGCTTTACGAATTTCTTATAGTCGTCAAACACACGCCTGGCATTTTTGCCGGCCGCCACGTCGTTATCACCGGCGTAAAATACAATCACCTTCGGCTCGTAACACAGCACAATCCGCCCGGCAAAATAATTGACTTCCGAGATTTGCGAGCCGCCGAACCCGCGGTTAAGCACGGCGAATTCCCCGAAACACTCGCGGGTCGGCCATAACCGGATGCTCGAACTACCCACAAACAACACGGCATCCGAAGGGAATGTATTCTTCCTGTCCCACTGCTCGAATTGCCGGATCGTCTCTTCCCACCGCCCGGCAGGATCCGCCGCCGGCTTATCCTGTGCGAGCGATAAAACACAACCGCAAAGTAAAATCAACAACCAAATTTCTCGTCGAATCATCACAAAACCTTTCCATGAAATCCCAGTTCTAATCGTATTATAAGATATGCTTAACCGTCGATCAGCGAAAGTTTATTTTTCCGAGTCGAACAAATACACGATTTGCTGTGGAGTTTTCACGAGTACTTTTGCTCCGTTTGCGGTCAGTTCCTCAGCGGTTCGAAAACCCCAGAGAGCCCCTGCCGGAAACATGCCGGCAGCGACGGCCGTGCGCATATCGGTGTCCGTATCGCCGAGATAGACAAACCACCCGGGCAGAATATCAAGCTCCTCGGCGATCTGAAGCGCCCCGGCGGGGTCGGGCTTGATGGGAACCGACGGTAAAGCACCGCGAACGACCTGGAAATGACAGTCCGGGAAATATCCCTCGACCGCGGTACGGGTCGCATCATGAGGCTTGTTCGACAGTACGGCCATCGGAACACCGCGTGCCTGCAGCTCGGCCAGCAATTCCGGAACGCCGGGATATGGCTTTGTATTGACCGCCCAGCATTTTGCATATTCGGCCCTGATAACTTCCCTGCATCGATCAACTGTTTCGTCATCCTGGTAGTCCTCGGGCAGAACACGCTTAGCCAGGCAGCCAGCACCGTCGCCGACAAAACGCCGGTAACTTTCAATAGGATGCGTCGGAAAACCCAACTGCTTCAGCCCTGCATTCGCGGCAAAGGCGATATCAGCTAATGTGTTCAGTAACGTACCGTCGAGGTCGAAAAGTATGGCGTGAAATTCGATTGTATCAGTCTCCGATGATTTGACAGATGATGGTTCTGGTTCTGGGCC
>CAZSOR010000184.1:2483-9295 GCA_964608395.1 uncultured Pirellulales bacterium | reverse complement strand
AGAATTTTCTCGACGGCGAACATCTCAGTTCGTATAATACTTAACGAATTCGTATTTCGTATATCGTATGTAGTATGTCGTGAATTGAGAATTTAGAATGTAGAATTGAGAAATATAGAAGAAAAAAAGGCAAAAATGAGAGGAAATCCGGTGTTTATTCGTGTTAATTTGAGCTTAATTTGAAAAAACAAACCCAATTTGCCGGAGCTGGGAATAAACGTAAGATCAACTATAGAAAGGTGTTATGGTAAATAATGGCGATTGGACACTTGGTGAAAACAAACCCAATTCAAAGCCAAACAAAGCCAATATTATTTAGCCCCCAGATTTATCTGGGGGTTGAAAACCCAAGTTGAAAAAACAAAGCCAATTTGCCGGTAGGTTAGATTGGCGTAACATCTTTTCTGAAAGGAGATTATGACGACAAACCGGGTGCCGGAGCCGAAAGAAACAAAGCCAATTCAAAGCCAATTGCCGGGTTTTGGCCGGGGTTTTGGGGGCGTGAGGATAAATAAAGGCCGCGAGGCTATAAATGCCCCACGGCCCTGAGAGTTCAAGTTAGTTAAAGATCGTATTATGCTTTGCGTTTTCTAATGAAAGCCAGTGCACCAAGCCCCATCAGGGCAATCGTTGCCGGCTCCGGGATCGACATTGCACCACTGAAGCCGTTGCCGCCGGTATATCCACCGGCCAGCATCTCAGAGAGGCTGTAATAGTTCGTGCCGCTTCCACCCTGCAATGAGAGCTCGAAATCGAGCGCCATCGTGCCGGAATTCAGAATTGCGCTCAGCACTGCCGAGCCCAGGGCCTTGCCGGCATCGGTTATAACAATGTCGGTAAGATCCGCCTTGAAATTGGTATAGGCCGCTCCGATTGTTCCGACCGGAACCAGGTCGCCTGTGCCCAGCGTAGCCTTCATGTAAATCTGTAAATCATCCGGGCTGCGAATAGTGAGGATCGAGTTGTCCAGCGGTTTGACCGTGTATAAGCCGTCCGTAGTTGGGCCCACGCTCAATGTCGGGACAAACACTAACGAACCAACCAAAGCATCGGTGCTGCTGCTCAATCCGCGGTCAACGGTGACATACTGGTTAAAACTCAGGGTGCCGGCCCCGTCGTAGCTCCAGCTACCGGCCTTGCCGGCGTCCGGGCTGAATTCGATGCTCGGCGTAGCGAACGCCGGGACACCGAGAAATAACAGAGTAACTATAATGAATATATATCTTTTCATCTTATTGCCCCCCACCTTTTTAAGGGTTATGATTCTTTCCGCTTGTATTGTTGTGCCGCAGAACGCCCGCGACAATTTTGATAAGTCTCTGAATCCTTCGGTTCCGAGTTGTTACGTTTCATTCAATAGCTGCTGTGCTTCATTGGCGCCCCCTTTTCTACCGATCGTCAAATCGATCAGCATTTCGCTGCTGGTTGCCTTCCTGAACGAACCGAAAATTATCTTCATCCCTTCCGAAAATGTCGAACTGATCGACAAGAGGAGGGGACAGAGCCGAACGCATAGTGACTCGTCTCTGGCCTTATCCTCTTGCGGTACCTATCTATCCCTTGCTTCTTTTTCTGCGCAACAGGCTCAGACCTCCGAGGCCAAGCAGAGCGATCGTTGTCGGCTCCGGAACCTGTGCGATATAATCCTGGCTTCCGTTGAAGGAAAAGACTCGCAGGTCCGCCATCGGGCCGGTCCCGTCGAGAGAGTGCAGGTAATTATTGGCGATAACCGAACCACCAAAGTCGGTGCGGAAACCGGTGCCGCCCCACGTGTTGTCGACCTTGACGTCCCACTTCATCGAGGAGCCCGGAAGATCCTCGTAGATGATCTCCCAAAGCGCTGTGGCAAACGCGGCGGCCTTGCTGTCCTGCTGCCATGTGAATTGCCCGTCGCCGGTCCAGCTCGGGTCGTAGTATCTGCCCCAAAGCTCGCTGATATAATCGGCCTTGGCGGTGCCGTACGTGTCCTGCAGCGAAACCACGCTATACTTCGAGGTGATCTCGGGTGCCGGCTCGCTCAATTCGGCGCAGAAAGCGCCGATCGTGCCGTCGGACCAGAGTTTTCCCTCGCCGGTGCCGGAGGTCTTGTAGAGATTATAGACGCCTGCGTAAACGCTTTCCACCGAGCCGTCCAGGCCACCGCCCCATACACTGACCAGCTCATTCGCACCATTGCCGGTACTCACGACTTCCACAGTATCAACGGGATATGCGCTGGCTGCTCCCGGCAGGACCACAAGAAGAAACACCGCAGAGAAAAGTGTCGAGATCCTTGTTGATTTCATCATTTTCCTTCTCCCTAAATGTAATCACAAAACGTCACAATTACTGCGGACCAACCGCAGCGGACGATTTGTTATTATTAATAACCAAAATTAATCTGGGTGCCCAAAAGGAGAAAAAATTGAGAACCCCCCATTCCAAAATAACCGCCCCAAAAACTACTTATGATGATAAGTTTACCGTATTACTCCATAAAAGTCAAGAGTTTTTCGCGGTAATCTCTGAGTGTAGCGGAGATTTTTCCGAGATGTGGCCCTGCATTGCCGAAAACAGAATGGTTTTGGGACCAAGGCGGATCACGAAGTGTTCGTCGGCCATAAATTTTTGCGCATCGATTCCGGATTTTATTTTTCATAAATGAAATTTTGCGAGAAATCGCTGCTGAAAATCAGACGCTGTGTAGAATAGTTGAAAGAATTGTGGCGCAGCAGGTTTTCGCTGAGCTGTCACTTGAGTTGTTACAAACTGCTATGGAAATTTGTGATTCGGCTTGAAGATGAGGTTACCAGTGCGCAAAAAAATTGAGGGCTGACCCTGATGACCAGCCCCCCATTGAAGAAAGGAGTATTATGATGCCAACCGTTGCCCGATACTTCCGGTTTTTCTTCGATCCATCCGCTCGATTCTTGGAACATGCTATCGAGGAACAAAAAACGCTATTGATTCGTACCGGATTTTATTGCCCCCTGCCGCCCCCTTTTCCTCACGTTTGCTCTACTAATATTATAAGTGATATTTTCTCAAATGCCAAATGCAATTTTTCAGAAGCGGGCTGTCTTTATAAAATCAATACCATTTAACGACGGCATAGATATAATCCACCGAAGTCTTTCTGGCCCCGGCGGTTTCGTTATTCTGAACCTGAAACTGAAAGGAATTGACCTTTTCGGCCGTTTCCACGGCACTTGTGATATCCCATGAATCTGTCGCTTCACCTGACTGTTCCAGACGGACCGGAGCCTCGATGGACGCCCAAACCGCCGGCCTGGACGGCCAGCCCGTACCGACGGACCATGACAATTTGCCTTGAGTAAAGGATGGGTCCTCAAAATGCTCTACGAAAACAACGACCGAGATTATCGTTGCTCCTTCCGGAATGGAAGGATCGAAAAAGCCATAGCAAGTGTACGAACGCGGCTCCGTTTCCAGCCGCTGGTTGTCACTGCTCTGGACTGCGGGAATCCTGTCTTTCGCCGACAATTTCTCTTTGCCTTTCTGGTTGAAGCAATCCGTAACGGCCAGTGTATTTTTCAAAGGCGAGTCCAGAGAGGTGACCGTAATCGTAAACGATTGAGTATCCGAGCCGCGAGTCCTGTAGTTGTCCGCGACACTAACCGTCACATCATAGGTCCCGGCCTGGGAACTCGTCGGCCTCCACTCGATCAATCCCGTAGCTTCGTTTATGGTCATGCCTTCCGGGTTTTTGGCCAGAGAATAAATCAGCTTATCTCCCGAGTCGGGATCTTTGGCAGCAACGCCGTATGTATATGGCGCCCAGACTCTGGCCGTCTCGACAGGTTTTGAAGTAATCGACGGCGCATCGTTGACGGCGCTGATTGTCACATTCACCGCAGCCGTATCGGTCCCGTCTTTGCCGTCGCTCAGGGTGTAGCTGAACGTATCGTTTCCGGAGAAATTCCTGCTGGGGGCATACGTTAGCATGCTGTCGGTGTTTATCGTAACCGAACCGTTGCGGCCCTGGGTGGCGCTGATGACCACCAGCCGATCCTTGTCGGGATCCGTATCGTTCTTCAGCACATCAATTGTTACTATCGGCACATCTTCCTGTGCCGTAGCACTGTCATCGTTTGCCGTCGGCGGATCGTTGCCCGGTGCCACGGTAATCGAAACGGTTGCCGCAGCGCTGTCGACCTTGCCGTCGTTGACTTCAAACGTAAAGCTGTCCCGCCCGTTGAAATCCAGTTCGGGACGATAGCTCAGGTTGGGCACCGTCCCGGTCAGACGTCCGTGGCTCGGCTCGGTAATAACACTGTAGGTCAGCGGGTCATTATCACGATCGCTGCCCGCCAGGGTAATCGACGTCGGCGTGTCCTCCAGTGTCCTTACGCTGAGAGATTCGGCTGTCGGCGGTTTATTGACTTTGCCGACAATGAATACGATAAATACGATTACTAAAAGAATTGCCAATCCCGCAAAAACGATGAGTCTCTTTTCCATTATACTCCTCCCTAAATAATTCAAACACCTTCCTATATGGACTCTGCGTGATCAAACAAATACCGGATACTACCGAATAACCGCTCCGGGGTGTCGAAAGCCAACGCAACCCCGAGTCTTGTATGTATTATACTTTTATTGCCTCCGGCATGCGAGCATTTTTTTCAGGAAATTTTCAACAGGATTAACAGATTCGTCAAGACTAAACCGACATCAATATAAACCCATGTTTTAATTAAACTTGTAGCAATTAACTTCCATAGAGATACTAACTCAACATTCTGTTTTCATCTTATTAAACACACAATATTATGTATAAATATATTGCTATTAATCTGTATTGTCGATAAAGTATAAATATGAAGAAAATCCATTTTGAATGGAATTCCGGAAAAGACCGAGAGAATCAAGACAAGCACGGAGTTGCATTCACAACGGCACAATATGCGTTTGGAGATCCGGATCGTGTGATTGCGGAAGACGTTAGTCACAGCAGGGCTGAACAACGCTACTACTGTTTCGCTAAGGTGGCTGATGATATCCTGAGGAGTCCGCTTCACCTATCGTAAAGGTGTTATTCGAATCATCGGAGCAGGATATTGGCGAAAGGGAAAGAAAATTTATGAAAAAGAAAATAAAATACACGGATGAGCCCTTGGGCGATGTCAGGATTGTTGATGATTTCCTGCCGTCTCCAGGTGAATTGGCGTTTAACGAAGAACAAGTCAAAGTCACAATCGGACTGAGCAAGAATTCTGTAGACTTCTTTAAAAAGCAGGCCAAAAAGCACCGTACTCAGTACCAGAAAATGATACGTCGCCTCCTGGACATTTACGTTGACCACCACCAAAAACGCTCAACCGGCTGATGTGCATAGGGTCTCAAAATCATTTTCGAGTGAACCGGTCGAAGACAGTAATGACGGGCAGGGCGTTGTCATCTTCGTCGAACATGCCCCGGCGTCGAAGGCCGCCGGCCACGGCGGGCTCCCACCAAAAGATGCCCTTGCCCCTGTTGTGCGGCGTGCTCAGGACCAGCCGATGCACCTCGTCGAGGAACTGCTGCTGTCCTTCGGGCGTCTCGGGGAAGGGTGCCGGCTTGCCTTTATATTCGGCGGGCATCCAGTTGTACGCCACTTCCACCAGGATGATATCCTTCTGGTACTCGTTGGCCATGAAAATCAGGTTCTCTCGAAGATCGAGCAGCGAGCCGTGCCACCAGGGATAATAAGACTGCCCGATGATATCGTAGTCGATGCCGTACGAATGCCACTTGTCGAAGAAAGTCTTTGTCTGGATTTTGTCGCCCCCCCGGTCGATATGGACCATGATCCGGGGGTGTTGGGTGTTGCCTCTTCCCACATCGACGCCGTTAATGCCGGCCATCATCAGCTCGGCAAAATTGTCCCAATTGTCCGGCAGCTTGCCGTCCGGCCAGAGCATCCCGTGGATGATTTCGTTGCCGGGCTGAACCATATCCGGCATGACGCCTGCTTCCCGAAAGGCGATGATAGTATCCCGCGTGTATTCGAACACCGCCTGTACCAGCTCGGCGTGCGACTTGCCCTCCCATGCCTTCGGGATATATTGTTTGCCCGGATCGGCCCATGTGTCGGAATAGTGATAGTTCAGCAGGAATTTGAAGCCGAGTTTCTTTGCTTCTTTGGCCAGGGCGATGGTGTATTCGAGGTCGTTCGGCAAACGCGTGGGCGTATGGAATAATCGCAGGCGGATCCAGTTATAGCCGTGGTCCCTGAAGATTTGAAGCCCCGGCTTCGTCTCGCCATTGTCCTTGAATGCGGTGCCCCGTTCCTCAGCCTGCTTCAGAAAGGAAAGGTCGGCGCCGATTGCGTAATCGTCGGCGTATATCGGTCCGGGAATCCAGAAGCCGGCTGCGAGTAAAAATACGATAAACAGAAAAGTCATTTGTGCTCCATTCTCCTGTTTCATGGTGTGAAAACTCCTTTCCTGGTTCAAAAAAAACTGCCTGAACAACTCATTTCGGGCCATTGTACTAAGCGTAGATTATGCTGCAACAGGTTTATTCCTGCGTCTATTGGATGAAAGAAGATAACCTTGTTTTTTTAATTGACTTGTGTCTGGAAAATCGGTTAATATTTGTGTGTTATTTTTCAGCACTATGTTTTTACAAAAAAGCAGGGTATGACCATACATAAACGGCAAGGATTCACATTAATAGAGCTATTGGTGGTGATTGCCATTATTGCGTTATTGATGGCGATACTGATGCCGGCCTTACAAAAAGTCAAAGAGCAGGGCAGGAAAATTGTCTGCTCCAACAACCAAAAACAAATCGGTATCAGCTTGACTATGTACGGCTCGGATTACGAC
>CAZSOR010000184.1:0-2383 GCA_964608395.1 uncultured Pirellulales bacterium | reverse complement strand
GTCACCAGCTATTTCTGGATGATGGACACCGTCCAGGGCAGAACGGTCGAGCTGGAGGGCACACCCAAAAAAGAATGGGTAAAGACTCTTAACTGTAAACAGCCGGCAGCAACCGAACTGATGACGGATGCGACTCTAAGCACCGGTCCCGACGTCGAGACGGCCAGTTTCGTCGAGGTCCGAGGCGGTTTATGGGATCGTTGGCAGATCTTCGATCGCACCAACCACCTTACCCACGGCAGTAAGCCCGTCGGTTCCAATGTTCTGTTCGTCGACGGACATCTCGAATGGCGCCCATTTAGTGATATGGTCGTCCGCTTCTCGGAACCATATCATTGGTGGTAATGCTAAAATCGATCTCAACCGCTACTGTATTTCCGGCATTTCGCCTATTTTAAATGCTATGATTTCTTCACTTTATAACCTATAGGCCTTTGTACCTCGCCAAAATGCCTCTGATAGATTTTACCCTTGCAAAGTTTGCTCCGGGTCTTTATACTGTTTAGTTCGTCTAAATTATTGGGGTCCGAAGCTCGATAATGGGGCATTTTGGGCTGGGAATAGAGATTTTTAGTGATGTTTGAGTCATTGACGGAAAAATTTAACTCGGTCTTCCGGTCGCTTACCGGCCGGGGGAGAATTACCGAGGCGAACATCTCGGACGCCATGCGGGAGGTCCGCAAGGCCCTCCTGGAGGCAGACGTCAGCTACAACGTCGTCAAACAATTCTGCAAGGACGTTACGCAGGCCGCCCTCGGCGCCGATGTTATAAAGAGCCTTCATCCGGGCCAGGTAATGGTCAAAATCGTCAGTGACGAGCTGACGAAATTGATGGGGCCGGTAGATAGCCGGATTTATTATATCTCGCCCGGGCCTACCGTGATTATGCTGGCTGGCCTGCAGGGTGGCGGTAAAACCACAACCGCTGCGAAACTCGCCAAGTACATCCTCGCTAACGGCAAGAAACCGCTTTTGGTTGCCGACGATTTGCAAAGACCGGCGGCTATCGAGCAGTTGAAAGTTTTGGGCGAGCAGATAGGCATCGATGTTTACAGCGAAGATAGCAAGAACGCCGTAAAGGTTGCAAAGAACGGCCTCAAATATGCCAGGCAGAACGGTCACGACGTAGTCGTGCTCGATACCGCGGGCCGGCTGCACATCGACCAGGATATGATGGATGAGGTAGCCAACGTCGCCAAAGCGGTCACACCGCAGCAGATTTATTTAGTCTGCGATGCGATGACCGGCCAGGACGCCGTCAATTCGGCCAAAGAGTTCAACGAACGGCTTGAACTGGACGGCGTCATTTTAACCAAGCTGGACGGCGACGCACGAGGCGGAGCGGCCCTCAGCGTCAAAGCCGTTACCGGAAAGCCCATCAAGTTCATCGGTATCGGCGAAAAACTCGACAAGCTCGAAGAATTTCACCCCGACCGGATGGCAAGCCGGATCCTGGGAATGGGCGACGTCATAACGCTCGTCGAGAAGGCCCAGGAGCATTTCGAGGTTGAAGAAGCCCAGAAGATGCAGAAGAAAATGGCCAAGGGCAGTTTCGGCTTCGACGATTTCCTCAAGCAGATGCAGGCCGTCAAGAAAATGGGCGGCATGAAAGATATGCTCAAAATGATGCCGGGAATGGGAGGCCAGCTCAAAGACATGGACCTCGACGGCGCCGAACTGACGCATATGGAAGCGATGGTGCATTCGATGACGCTGAAGGAGCGACGCGATCCGGACCTCATCGAATCGTCGAGACGAAGGCGGATTGCCGCCGGAGCGGGCGTTCAGGTCCAGGATGTTTCCGGCCTGGTCAAGACATTTAAACGCAGCAGGGATATGCTCAAAGCGATCAGCGGCGGAAGCTTCGGCGGGCTCAAGAGCCTGCTCTCAGGCGGATTGAATATGGGATCGCTGAGCCAGATGATGTCCAGCGGCAAAAAAATCAAACAGCGCTCGAAACGAAAAAGAGTCATAAAGCGGAGAGGTAAAATAAAGAAAAGACGATAATGTTTCATCTCATTACCGCCCAGGCGGGAATTAAGCATTAAATACCCAAATTTTATTTGTGGATTATTGAAAAAGTTGTCATTATTTATCCCTCGAATTTTCCTGGGAACAGTAGAATAACAATTATGAACAAAGTTTCGATCGAACAGTATCTTGAAAAAGTCGCCCGGTTCTCCGGCAGCGATTACGGTAAGATGATAAGGGAGCAGTTCGATGATATACAGGGCGCCAGCGAGTTGGCCATGTTAGTCTCGCCGAGCTTAGAAGAACTGGAGCAGTTAAAAAAGGCAGTGGCGATCATGACGCCGACGGAAAAAGAGAACGCTGATATGCTGAACGACGAGCAGACCGAAAAACTTGCCGCCGACGCCCAGGT
>CAZSOR010000183.1:0-9377 GCA_964608395.1 uncultured Pirellulales bacterium | reverse complement strand
ACGACGTGCCCACTCACGCCGAGGATTACGTCCATCGGATAGGCCGGACAGGCCGGGCCGAGGCCACCGGCGACGCGATCACGTTCGTTTCGAGAGAAGAGCAAAAGTACCTGCGTGAGGTCGGTAAGTTCATAGGACGCAAACTCCAGCCTGAAATATGTAAGGGCTTTAGCGGCACCAAATCCAATTCGTCACAGCCGCGACCGACGGAAAAATCCAAATCAGTACGGCGAACACATAAAGAACCGGCTGCGGGCAAAAAGCCGCGTACCCGCTGGGGGCGCCGCCGGAAAGTCTCAAGACGCCGGGCAACTTGAACGGGCATTGGCGATGTGGCTGCTTTGGCGCGAGCCCTGTCATTGGGGAGGAAAAAAACACATTAGAATGTGGCGGACGGTTTCCCGGAGTAGTTTCGATTGGTCCTGTTGTATGTTACGTTCTTATACTCACAATATACGGGTTTATACAGCATGGTGATATGGAATCTTAGGCAATTGCTTCTGAGTAACCTGATCGCGATGTATATGACAGTAAGCCTCATGGTTATAGATGCTCAAGAGACGCTTGCAGTGCGGAAACGCGCATTTCCTGCCATTATCCGAAGTTTTTAGTGTTTTTGCCATCGTTACTCCTATTAGCTAAATCACCAGACAGAAAAGCTTTAAAGATTAGTTGTCGATCCGTCTGCGGCCTAAAGATCTCTAATCTTTATATACTCTACCATTTATACCATATTATTGGGCTCTGTCAAGCAATCTCTTTTTAATTTCTTCCACTGAGTGGAGACCTTAGTTCATTCAGCGTTCAGGGCACCCCTTACCTGTAAGAAACCGTGATTAAGAAACTTTACAATATCACCTATTTTCAAGACTTTTCTCGTAGCCCTCTTTAAGTCCTTTCTCATATCCTTCTTCGTAGCCCTTCGCATAGCCTTCCTGACGTCCATTTTCAAAGCCTTCTTCATATCCCTGATCATAACCTTCTTCACGTGTCATAATCAAATCCTCCAATTATGCATGACTATAGCTTTCAAAAATCGAGCGAAAATGGAATCCACAGATGGCAAGCGTAACAGCCAAATGGAGATATTGCGGCCTTCTGAGCGACCAGAAAATGAGTTTCCAATAGGACAGCTTGTCTTTGCCTATTATTCCCAGATGCCAGATAGATTTCAGGAATGCCTTGATATCACAAAATCGATATCTCGGCTTGTTATGTTTACCAGGCTTGTAGTTCCTGAGAAATGTCAGAACCCTTTCATGGTAGTTTCTGGGTGAATAGATCGTGCTTACAACTTTATGATATCCTTTGAGTAGATTGTCGATTCCCATCTTAGGCACAAAGTTTATTGAGAAATCCGTGTTATCACCCGTGGCGGCTACCGAGAGCCTGTTCTCAGTCATAAGTCTGCTATAGAGTTTGGTTCCCCTGGGAGCATTGAGCAGGCCAACCATAGCAGTCACCACTCCACTTTGCTGGATAAATTGAATCAGACTATCGAAAATCGAAGACTTATCGCTGTCGAAACCGAGAATAAATCCAGCCTGAACCTGCATGCCGGATCGCTGGATCGTTTTGACACAGGCAACTAAATCGCGACCTATGTTCTGGAGTTTGTTGCATTCGCACAGACTCTCCTCATTCGGAGTCTCAATCCCGACGAATACACAGTCAAAACCGGCCTGCACCATTAATTTCATTAATTCATCATCGTCTGCGAGATTGATGGATGCCTGCGTATTGAACGAGAATGGGTATTGTCTCTTTTTCATCCAGCCTATAATGGCAGGAAGTAATTCTTTTTTAAGATGGATTTTATTCCCAATAAAGTTATCATCGACAAAGAACACTTCGTCCCGCCAGCCGAGAGCATACAGACTCTCCAATTCGGCCAACACCTGATCTGTCGTTTTCATACGAATCCTGTGTCCGAATAATGTCGTAACATCGCAGAAATCACAATCGAAAGGGCAACCTCGTGAATACTGGATGCACATCATAGCGTACTTTTTCTTCTTGACCAGATTCCAAAGGGGAATCGGTGTTTGATGCAAATCCGCTCTCTCCTGCGTGTCGTAAACTTTTCCGGGACAACCTTTTTGAAGGTCTCGTACGAATAGCGGCAAAGTTAATTCGGCTTCTTTGAGCACGAGGTGATCTACATGCGCATACTCTTCGGGAAGACTGGTAAAAAGAGGGCCGCCTGCCACAACTTTGGCCCCAATATTCCGGCATCGCTCAATCACCTGATCCACTGATTTTCGCTGGATGACCATGGCCGTAACGAACACGTAGTCGGCCCACCGAATGTCTCGGTCTCGTAGTTTCGTTGTGGTCATGTCAATCAACTTTGTTTCCCACTCCCGGGGCAGTATTGCAGCAACCGTCAGGAGTCCCAGAGGCGGCAGAACAGCCTTTTTCGAAATGAACTTTAATGCTTTTTTGAAACTCCAGAAAGTAAGCGGCACATCCGGATTGACGAGTAGTATCTTCATAATTACGCTCCCAAGTTTAAATGCCTGTTACGAGTCGAGGTGGGTAATAAGAGGAGGTTGCTGCGATATATCTAAATTAGCAGGTGGCGAACAATGCGATCAGACACTTAAAAGGATTGATCAACGGGTATTAAAATTTCACTGGCTGTAAATGTGAGATTGCACTGAACAATTTTTCGCATCTAACTATTTTTTCAAATCCGCTTAAACCTTTGCCTTATATTGCCTTACTCAGGCTCTCAATGTCATATATAATAGCAAACACACCAATAACTTTATCGGCTTTTGGCCCGGGTATTATATACGAAACATAAGAGACTTCAAAGCAAAAAAAAACATAGCGGCAAATTTTCCAATCAATACTTTCTTTTCATTCAGCTATCCAAATTTCAATACAGCCTTGTTTTCCTTAGCCAATACCGGCTTTTACTTAAAAACAGGGGGTATTTCTCATGGGGTAAATGTTGATAGTAATTCTATATAAATGTAAAAAAAATGAAAAAAAAACAGATCGTGGGCAGCATTTTCCTCTCCGGCAGAGTCTACCCCTTCGAATTCTTAAGGACATGCTCTGAGCGGAGTCGAATGGCTCAGAGCTTGCCTTGAACTCAGTTTATGTGGCAAGATTATCCGTGAGGAATAGCGCAGGCTGCCTGTTATTGCGGTCAGATTATCAAAGCCGTAAGCAAATCTTTGCCGGGACGAGCAGAATTTGCGGACATGCGGCTATTTTGGCACGAGCAATAAAGTCATCCGCCTGTTAGCCATTCTTGCCGGACGCTCGATCTTCGCTAAATCCTGCAGCGATTCGGTAATCTGTTCGAGTACCTCGTAGCCTCGGTCTCTGTGCAGCATCTGGCGTCCACGAAAGAACATTGTGAATTGTAGTTTATGGCCTTTTTCCAGAAACTCCCGACCGTGCTTGAGCTTCATATCCAGGTCGTGCTTGTCGGTTTCAGGCCTGAGCCTGATTTCCTTCAATGTCGTAGTATGACGGGTGTTTTTCTTATGAGCCTCACGAGTCTTTCGTTTTTGCTCATATAACCATTTGCCGTAATCCATTATGCGGCAAACCGGTGGATCGCTCGTCGGGGCAACCTCTACAAGGTCCAGTTCCGCCTCACGCGCCCTGGTCATTGCCTCGACTATCTCTACTACCCCTACCTGATTGTTTTCTCCGTCAATCAGCCGAACTAATTTGGCCTTAATTCCCCCGTTTACCTTTAAGCCTCGTTTACTTATCGTGCGTCACCTTACCTTTCTATAAAAGAGTGAATCCTTAACGGACTGCCCTTAATTAAATTTACAATTGCGAATTATAACTCATAAATATCATAAAGCCAAATCAATTTTTTTATCGGCGATTTTACTTTTTGCGATTCCTAAAAACTCGTCAATCTCAATTGTTTTATTCTCTTTAATGCCCTGGATCCTAACGTTAACGGTACCGGCCTCGGCTTCTTTCGGGCCGACCACGAGCATATATGGCAGCTTTTCGCCGTGGGCTTTGGCGATTTTGGCGCCTATCTTCTCGTCCGAGCTGTCTGTGCTGCAGCGCAGGTGAGAATCTTTCAGTTTGTGCTCAACATGGCTCGCGTATTCATTGCTTTTTTCGCTTATCGGCAGAACCCTCACCTGCTCCGGCGAGAGCCAGAGCGGGAAATTTGCCCCATAGTGTTCAATCAGAATGCCGATAAAACGCTCGAAAGAGCCCAAAACAGCCCGATGAATCATAACCGGCGTCTTTTCGATATTGTCCTTGTCTGTATAGAGCAGGCCGAAACGCTCCGGCATGGAAAAATCCAGTTGAATCGTGCCGAGCTGCCAGGACCTCTTGAGGCAGTCCCTTATGTGAAAATCAATCTTCGGGCCATAAAACGCACCATCGCCCTCGTTGATTTTGTATTCGATATTTTTATGCTTGAGAGCGTCCTCGAGGGCATTTGTTGCCGTCTCCCAAATTTCATCCGAGCCGATATGTTTATCGGGCTTGGTGGATAGCTCGATGTGGAAATCTTCGAATCCGAACGCCTGGTATATTTCGAAAGTCAGCTCGATGACTCCGATGATCTCAGCCTCGATCTGGTCGGGCGTGCAGAAGATATGGGCGTCGTCCTGGGTAAACTGCCGAACCCTGAAAAGCCCGTGCATAACACCGCTGGCCTCGTGCCGATGTACTAAGCCAAGCTCGGCAACGCGCATTGGAAATTCACGATACGAATGCTGCCGGTTCTTGTAAACCAGACATCCACCGGGACAGTTCATCGGCTTGATAGCATAGTCCGCATTGTCGAAACTGGTGAAGTACATGTTCTCTTTGTAATTGTCCCAGTGACCACTCTTATGCCAGAGCTCCTCGTTGAGAATGATCGGCGTGCGGATTTCCTCATACCCGTATTGATTATGAACGCCGCGCCAGAAGTCCACGATGGCGTTCCAGATAATCATGCCTTTCGAGTGAACGAACGCAAAGCCGGGACCGGCTGTATTGAAACTAAACAGGTCCAGTTGTTTGCCCAAAACGCGGTGGTCCCGCTTTTTCGCTTCGTCCAGTCTCTGCAGATAATCGTCAAGATCTTTTTTGGTCGGCCAGGCAGTGCCATAAACTCGCTGGAGCATTTTTTGCGTCGGGTCGCCATGCCAATAAGCGCCCGCTACGGACATGACCTTAGAGCTTCCTACTTTTCCCGTGCTGGGCACGTGCGGACCCCGGCACAAATCCTCGAAGCCGTCTCCATGCGAATAAAAACTGATAACGTCACTGTCCACGTGGCTTATATTGTCGGTCTTATATTTATCGCCCGCCAGCTTCCGGGCGGCCTCGGCCTTAGTCATTTCCGTGCGAACAAACGGTCTGTCCGCCTTGATGATTTCGGCCATTTTCTTTTCGATGCGCTCGAAATCGGCCGGCCGAATCGGCTCGTCAAGATCTACGTCATAGTAAAATCCGTCCTCGACCGTCGGGCCATAAACCAGTTTCGTATCGGGCCAGATGCTGCATATTGCTTCGGCCATGATATGTGCGCAGCTATGCCGCATCACATCAAGGCCTTCATCGTCTCGTGGAGTAATGATTTGAACTGCAACCTCGCCGTTGAGAGGCGTGGATAAATCGACCAATCGACCATCCATCTTCGCAGCCACGGCAGCTTTTGCGAGTCCCGGCCCTATCTGTTCAGCCAGTTGCTTTGCTGTCGTGCCGTCAGTGACCTCTAATATGCTGCCGTCCGGCAGCGTAACTTTTGCCATAGATATATCCGGTATTTCCAATCTTTCTGTACTCAAATCCTTATTTAACGTTAACTAACGCGAATTTAACCCAGTCGCCCAAATCTGTCAACATTATTTATCTTCCGATTTTTATTGCTATATAGCGATTTTACCTGTATAATAGTATTAGCTTTGGCAAAGCACAAATGAATAAGGAGGAAACCAGAGTGGACGTGAATTTAGTTCTATTCAAAAAAGACGGCTCAAAGAAAAATTTCTCCTTGCCGAGCAACATTACGATAGTTGGCCGACGTCACGATTGTGACTTGTGCGTTCCCCTTATGGTCGTCTCCAGAAGGCACTGCCAGTTGAGCCAGAACAACGAGTCATTGAAAGTCCGCGATCTCGACTCGCGCAGC
Source organism: uncultured Pirellulales bacterium (assembly GCA_964608395.1). Lineage (GTDB taxonomy): Bacteria > Planctomycetota > Phycisphaerae > Sedimentisphaerales > Anaerobacaceae > JAFGPJ01. Next base: position 3,253 of record CAZSOR010000183.1, on the reverse strand, counting down.
GGCACTTTCCTTAACGGCAAACGTATTAGCGAGGCAACAGTTCAGGCAGGTGACTATATAACGATAGGGCCGCTTACGTTCCTGCTGCAGATTGACGGAGAGCCTAAAAAGATCGCCCCCCCTCAACAGCCCGGGACAACACCGGCCCCTAAGAAACCACCCGCACAAAAGGCTCCGGCGAATGATTTATCCGGCAGTTTCCCCGAACTCGAGATCGATGACTCCGACTCATTTCTTGACGAACTCGATGATATTTAAGCTGGTTTCTATTTGACATTAATCCCAAGATACGTCACTAATCGGCGAGGAATAAAAAATGCCGTCACCAAACGGGACGACGCTGGAAATGCACGCTTAGTTTTTTTGAATTATTAGCTTGCCAAAGCCAGTAAAATATATTATTATAACATTTTGTTAGCGATTTATATTCCGTATTTGCCTGGAGAGAAATTATATGCAAATATTGGATTTTATATACGGTATTCTGCCAGTTCAGTTCTGCCTGTCGCAAACAGAAGTCAGTTCAGTCTCAGAAACATCGCTGCCTTTTAATCCTACCAAGCTCGTCTTTCTCGTGGTATGGTTTTATTTTTGCCTGTATTTTGTCCAACGTGCCCAGTTTAGCCCATTAGTTCCCAAGAAATACAAATCAATTTCCTATATTATCAGCCTTGTTGCAGGACCTATCCTTTTTCTTATTTTGATAATAATGGATACAGCAAAAAAGTCTTCGAAAAGCGACAGCAGCCTTTTCGAGACAATAGCAGAACAGCTAAGAAATATCATTGCCAATATACGCTCTATCAAGCCCAAGCTCAGCAAACAAGCCTCTACGATAAAACTTCTCGATTCGTCAGGCAGAAGTATCAATGAGATATACGGGCACAGCAGCAGCAAACGAAAGGACAGCCACACTCTCGATTTAACCGAGCAAGTTATCGCCAGGGCTCTTGATCAGCGGGCCAGTGATATTCTTATCGATCCGACAGGCGATTCAATATACAAAATCAGGCTGCGAGTGGACGGTGTCCTGCGAATAGTAAATGAAATCAAAGCTGAAACCTGCAAAGCGGTTATAAGCAGCATCAAGGCTGTTTCGGGTATGGACATCTCCGAAAAACGGAGACCCCAGGACGGAGCGTTCATAGCAAAAAAAGGTGACACAAGCGCTTCGTTTCGAGTAGCAAGCGCCGGCGTCCTCAACGGCGAAAAGCTGTCGATACGGGTACTGAACCAGGCAGCAAGCTCGTTTACACTGGCTGATATGGGACTTACAAATAAGCAATATTCAATGGTTCAAAGTGCCATAAAAAAGCCATTCGGCATGGTTTTAATGTGCGGCCCTACCGGCAGCGGCAAAACCACTACTATGTACGCAATGCTCAACGAGATTGACAGGTTTACGCGAAATGTCATCACGGTGGAAGACCCGATCGAGTCGATGCTGCCGGAAACCAGTCAGATTGAAATTAATCCCAAAGCCGATATTACATTCGCAAAAGCCTTGCGCAGCATCCTCAGGCAGGACCCGGATGTTATATGTGTAGGCGAAATACGTGATGAGGAAACCGCAGAGATTGCCCTTCGAGCATCGCAGACCGGTCATCTTGTGCTGGCAACAGTGCACTGTCATAGTAACTGGGCAGCCCTTATCAGACTGTTGGATTTGGGAGTATCACCCCTTTTGCTGTCATCGGGACTAAGTCTTCTGGTCTCACAAAGACTGGTTCGCCAGCTTTGCGAACATTGTAAAACACCGGCACAACTTACCGAGGGCCTAATCCGGGAATTCCAAAGTAAAGACGTTGACTACACAAATATGTTTGATGCTCAAGGTTGTCAGCAATGTAATGGAACCGGATATTTTGGAAGGACGGCGGTTTTGGATATTCTGCCGGTAACCGACGAATTGAAGGCCGATATTTCAGATAACAAAGCACTGATTGATGAGTTGAAAAACAAAGGCAAGAGAAAGAGCAGGACCAATCTAAGAAAAGAAGGCTTAAAAAAGGTATCATCAGGGATAACAAGCCTCGAAGAACTAAAAAGAGTAATAGGATAAAGTTTATGCTCATTTGGGCAGGAATATTAGCCGGCGGACTTTTTACCTGGTACGCCATTAAAATCGGTTTCTACGAGATGTGGGCTTTGCTGTTCAATATCGTAATGGCTGTCTACATAGCTCTTTTCCTGGCCCAGCCGGTTATGGATTTTTTGCCTGAAGAAGCGAGCAGTATCAGATGCTGTGAAGCGCTGACTTTGATAGTTCTCGCGACAGGGGCTTTTTTAATCCTGCACGGAATAACCTACATATTATTTACCAGCCAGTTTAAGGTAACATTCCCAGAAATATTCGATATTCTCTTCTCAGGCTTTCTGGGTTTCTTCGCCGGCTTCCTTCTCTTGAGTTTCGCCGCAATCATAATAGCATTTACACCTTTCGGAAAATACGTAGGTATCACCAAAGAGACGGTAAAGAATAACATGACGTATAGCTGCTCATACCACTTATTCGATGGAATTAACTGGTTTGTATCCCCGCCGGAAAAGAATATAAAAAGCCAGGATTTTATTGAGCAATTCATAGACGAATTACAACCAAATACTCAGGACAATAATCCTCAACAAGTAGAGCCGAACAAGGCGATTCGGCCCAATGATACTTAAACAAATATCCGTTAAAAATCTCCGACCACTCCGCTGTCTGAATCTATTCCTTAAGATATTTCAGCGCGGCGACTATTTCAGCATGTTCATTTCCCCTCACAGCCTTAACACCTGCAGCTTAGCTTAAGTTAGAACAAGGCCTTTCCAGCACAATCGTACATTTTTCCGGCTTAAATAAGGGAAATATGCAAAAATTCATTTGTCTATTCCGAAAAATTGTATTAAAATATTGTTATTATATTGAGCTCGAATGATCTTTCGATGTCCGTCAGCAATGCACAGGCCTTGATTAGCGGGTATCAACAGGGATGGAGGTGTTTTTATGGAAGGATCTGTCTTTTTTTGATTGGAGTATTGCGATGAAACTTAAGTCTATGCAAGTCAAAAATTTCAAGTGTGTCGAAGACTCTACGCAATTCGACATTTGCCCGGTGACGTGTCTTGTTGGTAAAAACGAGGCAGGCAAAACCTCGCTGCTCGAGGCCCTGCATAAGCTGAATTCGGATGTGGCCGAGATGGGCGAATTCGATATTCTGCTGGAGTATCCGAGGCGGCGGCGCAAGGAATATGAGCGCCGAACAAGTGC
>CAZSOR010000182.1:0-9384 GCA_964608395.1 uncultured Pirellulales bacterium | reverse complement strand
GACATATGGCGAGCAATATTGCCAATACAATAGAAGGCGACATCAATAAAAGGGCGTACATAAATCTAACCGCAATATTGTCACGGGCATCTCTGCCTTTCATTGCGATAAAGGAATTCGGTAGCAGGAACATTGCCCGGTGGCCAGAAGCGGCTTCGATGCTCCCGGCGGTGAAATAAGAGGCCATAGAAAGAATCGGCGGATGAAGGTTCTCCAGCAGAAACTTGCCGATTGTAATGGCGGGCGACCAGGGGGTACCAAAGAAAACGGCGCTGCTGGAAGGCACATTTCGATTGCCTATACTGTTCTTTGCCCTTGTGTCCTCACTTTCAAAGCAGGCACCCTTTTTATCAAAGACCGACAGGGCCAGCGCCGTGCCCTCCCGGCTGACGGTGGCTGCGATCAACCCCCTGTACTTGTGGTCCTCTTTAAGGGCCATTGGCAAAACTCTGTAAGCTAACAAATCATCCGGCGTAACGCGCTTGTCGGCTGGAAAGAACGTTTCAGGCGCGGGCAAACGCCCGGCCGGCCCCGCAAATTCGAGCGTTTCTCTGTCCAGCAGGTCTATTCGACCTGATTCGTCAAGAACGAGCACATATTGGTCGGAGTCATAATCGGAGTTTCTCTCCCTGGTGAGTATGTTACCTGCAATTGAATACAATGCTTTGTCTTTATGGTTCTGAGATGTCTTAATATCCGGTGACGACCAATAAATATCTAAAACACCGGGATTCTTGCTCAGAATGCCTATATCGACCGGCCAGTGGGGATCGTCTTCGGACAGTTGCGGGCCTTTAGTGACAATTCTGTCCTTGAAATTGATAGCGAAAAAACGTCGCAGTTTTATATCGTACAATATCAGCGGCGTTGAGCCAAAATCTATAACCACAGGATTGAACCTTCCGAGCTTCTTATCAGGGATTTCAGAGACTCCTTCCGGGCCGACGTAGAATAGAACTTTCTTTCGAATTAAAGTTCCATCGGGCATTTTCTCGAAGTCAGCCCAACGACAGTTTATTTGACCGGTTCTTCCATCGAAATATACAAAGACTGCTTCTTTGTTTTCATGGTCAAAAGAATAGATTCTCGAATGATACCTTTCCAGGGCTTTTTCGGAGAGATAGTTCGCGATACCGAGCGCCTCCGGGGCTTCGGGATGTATGATATGTGCATGCACAACAGAATGCCGAAGCACGTTTGGGTCACTCTCAATCTCGGCCGGAAACAGCTCTGAGGCTGTGATGTTCACGGTCCTGTAATCCATAGGCATGTTATCTACAAGGATGCTCTTGCACACCCATCTCGCCCAGAATAGCGACAGGGATAGAAACACGAGCACGAGAAATCCGGCGGCAAGGACCTGAATGGGATATTTGGGTCGAGATCGCATGAGTATATTCCTAAAGGGATGTTGACATGAACTTGTGCCATGTGCGTATCAAACACGCAACGATAACCAGCACGAGCAGGAACTTTATATCCGGGCCGAAGCCCTTTACGAATACCAGAGAGACCAGAACAATGTTCAGCCCGAGTGCGCCGAACGTAGGTGCAATCTTGTTTGCTGTCCATCCGGTAAGCAATCCAAGGCAATAGCACGCAAAAACCATCAGAAAGACCGTTGTAAGAATGTCAGCGATGTAGCCGGCGAAAATTGGAATGGGCGGTGCGATAAGACGGCCCATGACTATGACGGCAATTGTCAGGGGCACAAGTACGGTTAGAATTGCCAAAAGTCCCGCGACGATTCTGGCCGCCAATATCCAGCTTCTTGTCACCGGCAGGGCGGAGAGGAATGCCGAGATTTTCCTGTTTCGATCTATGTACATCTGCGTTACGCCCATCGCAGAGAAACCTAATACAAGTATCACCAGCATCGGTATCGAGAGGCCGACATAGACAGCAGGATCGCTGATCCAGTCTAAATTGTATGTCGCAGCGGTTAGAAGCGCGATGAGGATCGCTGAGAAAACAACGGCTGCGATGAAATAGACTATATTGTCCCGAATTTCTCTTCTTATCAAGGTCAGCATTTTCTTTGTCTCCTTTTTATGCAACTTCCACCGTTTCGGCACCTGGCCTGGTGCATTCTATGAATATGTCCTCAAGGCTCATCGGGATTTCAGTGCAGCTTGAGGGTTTGAACGTTTCGAGAATGGCTTGTTTTTGCCGGTTCCAGTTGGCGACCGTGATAGCCATTTCTCTGCCCTGAATTTGCTGGTTGATAATTTCGGTCAGGTACAGGTTTTCCGGTACGGATTCCGGGAAGATGATCCGCAATTTTTTGACCCGCTCCTTAAGCTGCTCCAGCGGGCAATCCACCACGAGCTTACCGGCGGCGAGGATTCCTATCCTCTCGGCGATTCGCTCTACGTCGCTGAGGATGTGAGAGCAGAAAAGAATTGTTCGATTTTGCTTCTGGATTACTTCGATGGCAAGTTCGAGGAACTGCCGGCGCGCGACGGTATCGAGCCCGAGCGTCGGGTCGTCGAGAATAAGCAGCTCGGGGTCAATCGCCATCGCCAGCGAGAGGTTCAACTGCGCCCGCATACCCATGGACAGATCTTTGATCCGTCGGTCTTTAGGCAGGCGGAATGTTTTCATGAGATGATCGAAGGACTCATCGTTCCATTGCAGCGAAAGGTCTTTGCAGAGCTTGATCAGCCGTTCGACCTTATAGTTCTGGATGAGGTTGTGGCCTTCGGCGACGCAGCCGATCCGGCCGCGGATTTTTGGTGCAAGGTTGGTAGATTCGGTCTCCAGCAGGAAAGTCCGGCCGCGCGTCGCAGGTTCCAGACCCAACAGAATCCGGATAATCGTTGTCTTGCCGGCACCGTTTCGTCCCAGCAGGCCGTAGATACAGCCTCGCGGCACCGTGAGATTGATGCCGTCCAGAACGCACCGGCCGTCGAAATATTTGACAAGATTTTCAATTTTGATAACGTTATCATTCATTCGATTGTCCTTTTTTTGAAGGCACATTTAATTTCTCAACCGCGTTATTGAACAATTCCAGCAGCGTTTGCCTGTCGATTTGCATGTGGAATGCCTCGACCGCGATTCGCTCAAGCTCATCCGACAGGAGTCTTTTTCGGACGGCTTTGCTAAGGTTGCTGTCAAGATTCGCGATAAAAGCTCCGGAGCCGGGCCTGGTGACGATGATGCCTTCGCCTTCGAGTTGGCGATAGGCCTTGGCGATTGTATTGGGATTGATAGCGAGCTGTGCCGCCAATTGCCTGACGGTCGGTAGTTTTTCATCTTTGATGAGCCGGCCCAGGGCAATGTCACGCTTGATCTGGTCTATAATCTGCCGATAAACGGGCCTGTTCGAAGCGTTGTCGATACGAATCTGCATAAAACAACCTCACTAATTGTACTACGCCAGCTATTATAAGTATAACATGCTTTTATGTTCCGTCAAGTGTTGTCGAAGAAAAAATTAGAAAAAGCTTGATATTTATCCGGCAAGGCTGGCGGCTTTCGTTATGTTTGAAGCTTAACATCTTTATATTAAATACCTTACGGAATAAGCATTCGTTTCTATGGCTATTTTTCGGACCTAAAAAATTCATCTTTTTTTGCGGCATTCGGCCACTTTTGGGTAATTTGAAGGTGCTAAAATCTCGATACTGATATATCGGGCTTTAGGTTTCTTGATAGTAGAGGCGGTTCGCAAACCGCCCGTACATAATTATATGAAAGGTAGATTTCGATGCCTTGGTATGCTTTCAGTGGACTATATCTGGTAATATGGTCGGCGTTATTGATTCATTGTTTATTCCGGCGAGAATTCTATCCGATATTCGGCCGGCGATGGGGCACACAAATTCTCTGGCTTGTGACTTTTCTTTTCCTCAATCCATTGCTTACCCTTGTATATTTCGTTTTTGGTTTTTTGCTTCGGCCTCCCAAGGCTGACGAGCATAAGAAAGGTTCGCGAACCGCTCGTACAGGATTTGGTTCTGCGATTGCGATTGCATTAATTGGTGTTGTGCTGGTGTTTTTCGAGTTGCCATTGAGTTCCGGCAAATCTGAACCTGTAGTCATTCTGAATGAATCAGGAAAGAACAAACCAACAGAGCAAAAAGATTCATCCGGCAGATTCCAGGCACATATTGGAACGATAAATGCCAAGAATAATATACAGACTTTGAGTTCTACCTCGGCCGGAAGCGGTGCCAGAGTAAGCACACGAAACATCCTGATTATTTGTCAAAGTCCTCACGATCTGCTCGACCATACGATGCGCGAGTTTCAGAAGTCTCTGGCCCAATTGCCTTATGTGGGCGAAGTTGCTTATTACCCGTTCGGGACCTGGCCAAAGCCGGGCGGGCTTCTGCCGGATGTTTTTATTATTATAAATATGCCCCAGGTCAAAGAGAAAACTTTCCTTCGTAGTCGTTATTTCAAAGCGATAATAAAATGGACGGCGGGCAGTTCTATTTTCGCAGGCACGTCCCATTCGGACCAGACTTACACGCTTCCAGTGGTTAGGTTCGATATCGAAAGCCAGCTCGAGCACGAGAGTGAAATGTTTGGAATTGAAAATTCACGAGCCAAATACAAGCTTGCAGCAGATAGTATTTGCAACGAGATGATCAAATCAATCAGCAAACAGTTTGAGAATTTACTGGATAAGTATGGCCAGATGCCTGAATCGCCTGAGATACTCCATGGAGTCTACCATGAGCCGCCGGAGCTTTCTTTTCTGAAAGCTGAGGAGGTAAAACAGTTGATTTCAGGCAGTGGATTATTGAAGAACAATCACACAGTCTGGCGGTTCGCAGACGAGCGCCAAACCGATAAGGCACTGATGGCTTATCGGGATGAATTGAAAATCCTGGGATGGGGACAAGAAGACCTCGGCGAAGAATATCTTCGGATGCAAAAGGAAAATGAACACATTTATATTTTTCGCCAGAGCAAGCGAGGCTCCAAAGCAGGTACATTTTTTTGGAGCGAATCTGATAAGACGGTGTCCGAGACCTCGTTAATTGCTGATTACGAATCTTACTTGACCAGTGACCAGATGCAAAAGGCAATGGATGCGTTATTAGAATGCAATATGGAAATTAAAACAATCCTCATTTTTGAGAAATATTTCCGCACGCCGAAGCAGCTTGAACGTTTGCAGTCTATTATTGAAGCGAGTCCTGTCCATACGCTGGATGGCTGTCTTATGCTCGCTCGCTATTGGGCGGATCGTGGTGAAACGGACAAGGGGCGAGAGTCACTCCTGCGTGCCAGGGCCATGCAGCGTACGGAAAAAGACCACAATGTCAGGGCGGAGGAGATTAAGAACCTGGCCGGGGAACTCGGAGATGAGAGTCTGGCCGAAGTCCCTGTCACCGAGGAGATTTTTCGCCAGATGGGTTTTATAAATCCTGAACAGCTCAACGAACCTGTTGAGATTGAAAAACCCATTAATGAGCCCGTTCTATTTTACCGTCGTCTCGGCGATGGAGAGTTGCAGACTTTTGCGTTGCGGATTATCCGTTCGCAAGAATCTTCGTACTTGGTACCCTATCATTTACTGACCGTTGAAAGTCGAAAAGGAAGCTCGAGTTCGAGTGAAAACGGCGGAAAAGTCAAGCCGGGCGGCATTTGGGCAGTAGACACCTCTATAAATGCTTTAACCGATGAAAGTAAGTCGATACAATTACAAGTCAAAAGCCTTGGTAATGAACATTTCCTGTTCGCCATTACTCCGTAGCCAAACTGAATAACCGAGCCCGGCAAAAAAATATTCGGTACCGAGAAAGCCTATGTATTCTTAGTAACAATTGGTGGGAGGACACGCTTAAGAGCCGTTATTCCTTCCCGAGTTATAATCCTGTAACCGTACCCTTGGTAAAGTCAAAGAGTTTGGGGCCACAAGTTTTACATTCCTCATCGTTTGTTTTGGTTGTTGGAGATGCAGGAGCCGTTTTCGAATAGAATACGTTACATGGAATTTCCAGTTGCCGGCCTTCTTTTGTTTTGACAAAAAACTTCTCCGTGAAGATCCTTTTTTTGTTTTTAGAAGCCGGTGGTGTTATCTCCAGCTCAAGCTCATAACCATTGCGGACTATTGTGTTACTCAATACCTTGACGGCACCTTTGCTTGACGAAAATGATTCAAGCTCAAAATCCTCATCGTAGTTGTTAAGTATCCGCAGTTTCTTCACTATCGGCTGTTGCGTTGCCATTCCGCGTACGATAATGGACCTTGGAGCGATCTTGAACTTTGGCAGGGTGTTAATGCCGACGGAGATCGTTTTGCATTCAGGATGTGTTAAGCCAATCTCGATACGGCCATTCAAAGTCTTTTCCAGTCTCGTCATATCAACCTTCGGCTGAAGAACAAATTTCGTTGCTTTCTCCGAAGGATTATAGTCGGCAGTTATACAATTGGCGGTTGACTTGAAAGACTTTATTGAAAAAGGCTGGTTGTCAATACTGGTAAGTGTGAGTTGCGGGCAATTAGCGTTTTCCTGTTTAAGCAAAAGGTTCAATGTTCTCGGTTCATGATTGACTTGCATCTTAACGTCTGCCTTGACGGCCAGTGTGACCTCAGGCCTTGCCTTATCGTTACTATGTATGACCAGATGTTTTGTTGTCTGGCCACGTAGTTGCTCGGAAAAATAGTTCACCCTCAATGTTCCGCTCTCTCCCGGTGCGTATTCCCTTTTGGCAAGCGAAAAAGGTGTACATCCACAGGTTTTAGTAATCTCCCCTATTTTTAGGGTGCCATTTCCAGCGTTCGTAAATTTAAACTCACAGAGATTACTCGTCCCGGGGCCGACATTACCGAAATCGTGCACTACTTGTTCAAATTCAATTTTTGGTGCTTTTCTTTGGAAACGAGTACGTGTAGTGGTTGTCGGCTGGCTCGGCTGCTGTATTTGCTGGAACTGCTGGAACCAGTCTGAGCTAAGTCCTTGTCGCGGCGCCATAGCTTCCTCTTTGCAGCCGGCCTGAAAGAGTAAACAGCAAGTCATGATGAGAATAGTTAAGATTAACCGGTTTGGTTTCATATTTCTGTTTCCAAAATCATTTCGCGATGGACTCCCGGCCAATCCGAAAAGAGACTTGGATTGACATAAAAAGCACATTAAATCGACGATATTAAGATGACCTCCTCACGGTCATACCGCCGGACTTTATAAAACATTATTATACCCGAGTCTGCCGCTTAAGTCAAAGCTTTTCGCTGACTTTTATGGACTTTTTTGTTGACAAAATCCACATTTCAGCATGGAAAGTCCTATACTATAATGTCCCGGCGAATGTTTACCCTTAGCTGAAATTCATAACAGGTCCAGTGACGTTTTCCGGCGCGGATTTATCGGCATTAAAAAGGGATTGGGGCTTACCTACGTATAATACCAATTGTGATTAAAATCTGCGCCTCTGTCATCTCGACCGGAGGGCCGCGGAGCGGCCTGAAGTGGAGAGATCTGGCTGCGAACGAAAAGCAAGTTCAGTCTGAATCCAGATTTCTCGACTCCGCTTCGCTGCGCTCGAAATGACACGAACAAGCGCATTGATTATGCACAATTGGTATAATAACGGGTGGTATGATCAATATAATGGTATCGATGAAACAATGTGTTTAATTACCTCGGAATCTTTGTTTTTATTATTCTTTCATGCGGATTTGGCAAAATACTGCCTTTGACTATGGAATCGAGTGTTTGCGGAGGATTATTAAATGAAAAGTTGTAGAAATTCGTTGTAATTGCCATTAGAATCCTCAGCAGGTTCTTGATTGAATATTTTTATTGTTTGTTCTTGACGAACGGGCTTTTACTTGATAATTGGTTATTGATTAATTGAAATGGATTCGTTTATAAGTTCGAAAGGAGGCCATTATGGCGAGAATAGTATGTACCGGAATGCTCATAGTATTGCTAAACGCATTGGTTGGTTGTCAAAATGTCGACAGGGGCAAAGGTCAGCTCCTGCCACGTAACACAAGACAAATCGGACCCGCGAGCGTTGTAAATATCGCTGATACGAGTGAGGCCGATGTCGTAGAGCAGATGGCAATCAATCGGCAGGCCTATCGGCAGGGCCTTGAATTGCTTGTGGGATACTACGTAAGGACCGGCAACAATTTGAAGCTTGAGTGGGCCAATAAGGAATTAGCCGCGTTGAATACCATGCCAAAATATAACTACATTATTGAGGCGGAAGTGGCCCCGGGCAATCTGAAAGTCAGCGCTTCGATCCCTGATGCGGATGATATTTATTATGACGCCCTGGAGCTTGACAAGAATGCCGGAACGCTGCCCATTCTTAAGAATCAAAATCAGTTACGTTTGGCTCTGGAGAAATACAGGGAGTTAATAAGGAAACATCCTTCCAGTGACAAGATCGATGATGCGGCATATAAAGCGGGTGTAATCCACGAATATTTCAAGGATTACTCGATAGCGCTTTTGTATTTCAAAAGGACTTTTCAGTGGGATCCTGAAACTCCTCATCCAGCGAGGTTTAGGGCGGCGCGTATCCTGGATAAAAATCTGCACCGAAACGCCGAGGCACTCCAGCTTTATCAACAGGCTGTCAAAATAGAAAGTCAGTTTGACAAGTATAGGGAATGGAGAGAGTTTGCAGAAAAGCGGATAAAGGAATTGCAGAAGATCGACGAAAGCGGGAACTAAAGTTGATGGAAGTTTTATAAGAGAGTTTTTCAGCGTTGGAATATCGGGCCTGGTTGGATATCAGGCCCGTTTTTTATGCCAAAGAAATGTCGCTCGAATTCGAGAAAAAACTGGCCGATTTTATCAGGGCGAACGGGCTTTTAGGCTCGGCGGAAAAAATCCTGCTTGCTGTTTCCGGCGGGGCGGATTCGATAGCTCTTATGTACGCGATGCATGCGCTTAAGGCCGGGAGTTTTTTCAATGCCGAGTTGCTCTGTGCTCATATCAATCATCAGTTGAGAGGCGCCGAAGCAGATTTGGATCAGGAGTTTGTAATCGCCCAGGCAACGAAATTGAAGTTGGCCGTAACGACGAAGCGAGCGGACGTACGCGGGTTTGCCCGTCTGGGTAAGCTGTCGATTGAAACAGCCGCCCGCCATTTACGGATGGAGGCTCTGATCAATATCGCAAAGGCCAACAACTGCAGCCGGATTGCTACAGCACATCAAAAAAATGACAATGTTGAGACCATCCTCCAGCGGTTGAGCCGCGGCACGGGCTTTCGCGGGCTCGGCGGCATCTGGCCGGAGCGAACCTTTGCCGATGAGATTAAATTTATCAGGCCCTTGCTGTGTTTCAGACGCGATGAAGTTGTAAGGTATCTGCAGCAGCGAAATCTGAATTGGCGCCGGGACCATACTAATGCCGATTGTACGTACAGGCGTAACTATATCCGGCACCGGTTGTTGCCGGCGTT